>CAXUNA010000471.1:0-963 GCA_964252095.1 uncultured Jatrophihabitans sp.
GAGGTGGCCGCGCGGCACGAGCAACCCGGCCCGCGGCGTGCGAGGTCCGCCGGCGTGCGCCACCCCTTGCTGGCGAGCACCGCCCGCGACGTGCGGGAGCTGCAGCAACTGCTCGCCACCGGCCCGCACGCCGACGTCCACCACGCGGCGCCGTCGGCACCCGCGACCGTGCTGGGCGACCTGCAGGACCAGCTGCGCCTCGACCGTCCGCCCGCCCGCCGGGTGGGCGCCGACCGCAGCCTGCAGGTCCACACCGCGCACGGTGCGGCCCGGCAGGTCGAGGTGGTGCGCGAGATCGTGCTCGGGCTGCTCGCCGCCGACCCCACTCTGGAGCCGCGCGACATCGTGGTGATGTGCCCGGACGTCGAGACGTTCGCGCCGCTGGTCGCCGCGTCGTTCGGGATGACAGACGAGGCGGGCGCCCCCCCCCCCCCGGCGCTGCGGGTCTCGCTCGCCGACCGCTCGCTGCGGCAGACCAACCCGTTGCTGCGGTTGCTGGTGCAGGTGCTCGACGTCGCCGGCGGCCGGGTGGGCGCCTCGGCGGTCCTCGATCTCGCCGCGGCCCCACCGGTGCGTCGCCGGTTCCGGTTCGACGACGACGACCTCGAGCGGATCCGTGACTGGACGGTGGGGGCCGGCGCGCGGTGGGGGCTCGACCGGGAGCACCGGGCCCCGTACTCCCTCGGCGCGGTCGCTCAGGGCACGTGGCGTTCGGCGCTCGACCGTCTGTTGCTGGGTGCAACGATGGAGGATTCCGGGGGTTGGCTCGCCGACGTCGTGCCGGTCGACGACGTCGACAGCGGCGACCTCGACCTGGTCGGCCGGTTCGCCGAGTTCGTCGACCGGGTCGACGCCGCCGTGCGGGCCGCGTCCTCGCGGCACAGCGTCGCGGGATGGGCTGAGCTGCTCGCGGAGATCGTCACCGGGTTGGGCGACGGCGACGCCGCCTGGCAGGCCGCGCAG
>CAXUNA010000471.1:973-3638 GCA_964252095.1 uncultured Jatrophihabitans sp.
CCGGCACGCTGACGGTGTGCACGCTCGTGCCGATGCGGGCCGTGCCGCACCGGGTGGTGGTCCTGCTCGGGATGGACGACACCGCGTTCCCCCGGCGCGGCACCGCGGACGGGGACGACCTGCTCGCGCGCGAACCCTGCAGCGGCGAGCGCGATCCCCGGGCGGAGGACCGGCAGCTGTTCCTCGACGCGATCGGCGCCGCCACCGACACCCTCGTCGTCGTCTACACCGGCCACGATCCGCGCACCGGGGCGGAGGTGCCGCCGTGCGTGCCGGTGGGGGAGTTGCTCGACGCCCTCGATGCCACGGTCGAGGGCGGCCACGCCGCCGTGCTCACCCACCACCCGCTGCAGCCGTTCGACGCGCGGAACTTCGCGGCGGCGGAACCGTTCTCGTTCGATCCCGCCGGTCTCGCGGGTGCGCAGGCGTCGCGGCGCCCCCGCACCCCACCGCGACCGTTGCTCAGTGCACCGTTGCCGCCACCGGCCGCCGATGCCACCGTTGGTGACGTCGTGGAACTCGACGACCTCGTCCGGTTCTTCGAGCACCCGGTCAAGGCGTTCTTCCGTCAGCGGCTGGGCGTCGCCACCGCGTTCGAGGCCGACGACCCCTCCGACTCGCTGCCCATCGACACCGGGGGGTTGCCGGACTGGAAGATCGGTGACCGGATGCTCACCGCCGCGTTGGCCGGCCGGTCGCCGGCCGAGGCGCAACGCCTCGAGCTGCTGCGCGGCGAGCTGCCTCCGGGCGAGCTGGGCCGCACCACGCTGGTGTCGGTGGGGCGCCGGGTGTCCGCCCTGCTCGTCGAGTCCCGTGCCGAGCGCGAGGTCCCGGTCGGCCCGCCGGTCGACGTCGCGGTCGACGTCGGGTCCCGCGGGGTGCTCACCGGCACCGTCGGCGGTGTGCGCGGGACCACGCTGCTCACGGTGACCTTCTCCTCGCTGCGGCCCAAACAGAAGCTGACGGCGTGGATCCGGCACCTCGCGGTCGTGGCGAGCCGGGGCGAGGAGGACTGGGCCACCGTCGTCGTCGGCCGCGAACGTGACGGCGCGACCCGCTGCGTGCTGCGGGGGGTGACGCCCGCCGCCGCCCGGCGCGAGCTCCGCCGGCTGGTGAGCATCCGCGCGGAGGGCCTGCTCGCGCCGTTGCCGCTGGTGCCGCAGGCGTCGTACCTGTACGCCCGCACCCGGCGCAGCGGGCCGGACAACGCGCTGGTGCAGGCGGCCAAGGAGTGGGAGCACGGCCGGTTCGGCGCCGAGCGTGACGATCCCGAGCACGTGCTGGTGTTCGGCGAGTCGTCCCGGCTGACGGCGTTGACCTCCGAACCCGCCGGCGGCATCGCGCAGCTCGACGACGAGACCACGCGGTTCGGCGCGCTGGCCCGGTTGGTGTGGGATCCGGTGCTCGCGGCGGAGCGGACGTCGTGAGCACCGGGTCGTTCGACCTGCTCGGTCCGCTCCCCACGGGCACCACCGTGCTGGAGGCGAGCGCGGGCACCGGCAAGACGTTCACGATCGCGGGGCTCGTCACCCGGTTGGTCGCGGAGGGTGTCACCCCGCTCGAGCAGTTGCTGGTCGTCACCTTCGGGCGTGCGGCCACCCAGGAGCTGCGGGAGCGGGTGCGGGAACGGCTGGTGGCCGCCCGTGACGCGCTCGCCGAGCCGGACCTCGCCCGTGACCGGACCGGTGATCCCCTCGTCGCCCACCTCGCGGCCGCGGCGCCCGCCGAGGTCGCGGCGCGCCACCTGCGGTTGGTCGAGGCGTGCGCGCGCTACGACGCCGCCACGGTCGTCACCACCCACGGGTTCTGCGAACAGGTGCTGCGCAGTCTCGGTACGGCGGGCGACGTCGACGAGGACGTCGTGCTGGTCGAGGATCTCGACGAGCTGACGGTCGAGGTGGTCGAGGACTTCTACGTCCGCAAGTGGGGCGTGGCGAACGCGCCACCGCCCGCCATGACCCTGGCGGAGGCGCTCGAGCTCGCCCGCGCCGCGGTCGGCGATCCCAGCGCGGGGCTCGTCCCGCAGGAGACCGACGACGACACCGCGCGCACCCGCCAGAACTTCGCCGTGAACGTGCGGCGGGAGGTGGAGCGCCGCAAGCGCGACCGTCGGGTCATCGGCTTCGACGACCTGCTCACCCGGCTGCGCGACACCCTCGCCGACCCCCGCTCGGGGCCTGCCGCCCGCGCGCGGTTGCGGCACCGGTTCGGCACCGTGCTGGTCGACGAGTTCCAGGACACCGACCCGGTCCAGTGGGAGATCCTGCGCACCGCGTTCCACGGGCAGTCGACCCTCGTGCTGGTCGGCGACCCGAAGCAGGCCATCTACGCGTTCCGCGGCGCCGACGTCTTCGCCTACCTGGACGCCGCCGCGACCGCGGGCCGCCGGTCCACCCTCGACCACAACTGGCGCAGCGATCCCGACCTGTTGCGGGGCCTGTCGGGGTTGTTCCGGCGGGCGGCGCTCGGGGACCCGCGGATCGCGGTCACCGACGTCGCGGCCGGGCGTTCCGGGCGCTCGCTCGCGGTCGACGGTGCGCCGGCGAAGCTGGCGGGCGACCTCGGTGCGGATCTTCGGCAACCGCGGGCCGAGGTCGACGAGGCGGTAGAAGTTGAGCAGGTCGCGGAACGTGCGCCAGTCGTCGTGATAGCGGTACTGCCGACG
>CAXUNA010000472.1:0-3607 GCA_964252095.1 uncultured Jatrophihabitans sp.
GGCTCGCAGTGTGCGCGAGCCGCCGCCGGCAACAAGCCCTACCGCCGGCAGAACACCGGCGACGAGCCCCGACTACTCCTGCTCGCGGGCCTCGCGCTTGGCGGCGATCCGGTCCAGCGCGGCGATCCGCTTCTCCGCGATGGTCGCCATCTCCTCGCAGCGGCGGCGGATGTCCAGCGCGCCGGTGGTCTTGGAGAAGACCATCGCCCAACCGGCCTCGCCCTCGAGGGCGGGGACCTTCTCGACCAGGTCCTGCTGGCCGACGTAGTGCACGCCGGAGAGCAGCAGACCGCGCTGGCCCTCGCCCGCGGGCTCGACGACGGCGACGACGACCGTCTCCTCGTCGTCGAGCTCGGCGCAGGCACCGAGGATGTGGGTGGCGGCATCGCCGAAGGCGGCGGCCGCGATGACGGTGTCGACCGCGCGGTCACGGGCGGCCGGGGACATGTCGGGCACGAGCTACTCCTTCCGGGAGTTCAGTCGAGATCGTCGTGGTGCATCAACCGGCGTGCGGCCTCGGTGATCGAGCCCGACAGCGACGGGTAGACGGCCATCGTCGAGGCCAGGTGGTTCACGGTGAGGCCGCGCTGGACAGCCAGCGAGAGCGGGAGGACCAGCTCGGACGCCTCGGGTGCCACGACGACGGCGCCGATGACGACGCCGGTGGCGGCACGACAGAAGACCTTGACGAAACCGTCGTGCAGGTTGGACATCTTCGCGCGGGGATTTGTTCCCAGCGGCAGCACCACCTCGCGGGCGTCGATCTCCCCCGCCGAGACCGCCGCCGTCCCGACCCCGACCGTCGCGATCTCGGGGTGGGTGAACACGTTCGCGGCGACGGTCTTGAGGCGCAGCGGCGCCACCGCCTCGCCCAGTGCGTGCCACATCGCGATCCGGCCCTGCATCGCCGCCACCGAGGCGAGCAGCAGCACGCCGGTGCAGTCGCCGGCGGCGTAGACGCCCGGTACCGACGTCCGCGACACCCGGTCGGTGACGACGTAGCCACGCTCGTCCACCTCGACGCCGACGTCCGCCAGCCCCAGGCCGCCCGTGTTCGGCACCGAGCCCAGGCACATCAGCGCGTGCGAGCCACGCACCTCGCGGCCGTCGGTGCAGGTCACGAGCACACCGTCGGCCGTGCGCTCGACGGCCGCGGCCCGCGCCTGCTTGAGCAGCGTCCCGCCGCTCGCGGTGAACACCCGCTCGATGACCTCGGCGGCGTCGGCGTCCTCCCCCGGCAGCACCCGGTCGCGGCTCGACACCAACGTCACCGGCACCCCGAGCTCGCAGTACCCGCTGGCGAACTCCGCGCCGGTGACGCCCGACCCGATGACGACGAGGTGCTCGGGCATCGCGGTGAGGTCGTAGAGCTGCCGCCAGGACAGGATCCGCTCGCCGTCCGGCACGGCGGTGGGCAGCACCCGCGGCGTGGCTCCGGTGGCCAGCAGGACGACGTCGGCGGTGAGGGTCGTCGTCACGGCACCGGCGGCGTCGACGACCTCGACCGCGAACCGCCGGCCCTCCTGCGCGGCGGCGAACCGGCCGGCGCCGGACACGATCGTGACGCCCTCGCGGACGACGCGGGCGGTGATGTCCTCGGACTGCTTGGTCGCGAGCCCACGGATCCGGGCGTTGACGGCCGCGAGGTCGACCTCGACGGTGTTGCCGGCGCCGGTGTCGCCCGCGTGGACGCCCAGTTCCGCGGCGTCGCGCAGGCTCGTCACCCGGTCGCTGGTCGCGATGAGGGTCTTGCTCGGCACGCAGTCGGTGAGCACGCACGCTCCACCCATGCCGTCCCGGTCGATCACCGTGACGTCGGCCCCCAGCGAGGCCGCGACGAGTGCCGACTCGTAGCCCGCCGGGCCGCCGCCGAGGATCACGATGCTCGTCACGGTGACCATTCTCCCTGCCGCCCACCCGCCGGCGGTCGCCGCGCCCGGCAGCAGCCGGAGGTGTGATCGCGATACGGTGTCCGGCCGTGGGCCTGTACGCCGCGTACGGAACCAACATGGATCCGGCGCAGATGCTCGAGCGGTGCCCGCACTCCCCTGCCGCCGGAACCGGGTGGATCACCGGCTGGCGGCTCACGTTCGGCGGCGAGGAGCTGGCCTGGGAGGGCGCGCTCGCCACGCTCGTCCCGGACGACTCCCCCGACGCCGCCGCGGTCTTCGTGGCGCTCTACGACGTCAGCCCCTACGACGCCGAGCTGCTCGACCGCTGGGAGGGCGCCGACGGCGAGTCCGCGCTCTACGACAAGATCCGGTTGCGGGTCTCCACGCTCGAGGGCGACGTCCTGGCGTGGGTCTACGTCCTCGACGGCTACGAGGGCGGTCTGCCGTCGGCCCGCCAGCTCGGGCTGATGGCCGAGGCCGCCGAGGCCGGCGGCGCCCCCGACGAGTACGTCGCCGAGCTCCGCGCCCGCCCCTGCACCTCCATCTAGGGACGGGACCGGACTCAGAGCCCGGCGAGGATGCGCTGCGTGTCCTCGAGGACCGCACGCAGCCGGTCGACCTCACCCGGCAGAGCGGTTTCCAGGGCGTCGACCCGCTCCGGCGACAGCACGTCCGCATCGCCGAACACCTCCGCGACGCCGGTGCCCTCGTGTTCGCCCACGTACGGCAGGCCCGCGGCGTCGAAGTGCGAGCCGATCTTGCCGCGCGAGGACTCGATCCAGCCGATCGGCACCGCGCCCTCGGTGGCCGCCACGACCAGGCCGTGCAGCCGGTCGCCGATCGCGATGCGGGCCGTCCGGTAGGCCGCCCGGACCTTGGCCTCCTGCTCGTCGTGGGGCACGCCCGCCTCCCAGCTGACGACCTCGCCGTCGAGCTGGCCCGCGAGCTGCTGCGCCCGTTCGGCGTCGATGTCGACCTGCACGACGACGACGGCCCGCAGCTCGAGGCGCGCCAGGACCGTCCGCACCCAGGCGATCCAGGCGGCGCTGGGCTCGGGCCGGTCGCCGCGGAGCACGAACGCCGCGGTGTCCCGCGCGGCCGGCGGCGGCCAGTCGGCCGTGGGCGTGCCGGTGAGGAATCCCCAGTCCGGGCCGACCTCGCGCGGCACGGCCGTCGTGTTCGAGCCGGCCTCGCGCCACCGGATGTAGGTGAGCCGCCGCGACACCAGCCGGTAGATCCCGCGCAGCAGGGCGTCGTCGGTCGGCTGCACGCTGGCGCCGATCCAGACCGACGCACCGCCCCGGAGCCGGACGACGGCCGCGGCGACGCCGAGCGTCAGCACGAGCGCCGCCCGGCTGCGGATCACCCGCATCTCGCCGGCGTTGAACGCCACGAGGGTCTTGCGCCGCAACCCGCTCGCGATCAGGCGCCCGTACCAGCGCGGGAACGACCGGCTGACCCGCGCGAGGTGGTCGGTGTCGAGGCCGGTGAGGTAGCCGGCGCTCGCCTCCTTGACCCACGCGTCGACCGGCCCGAGCTCCGAGAGCTGCCGGAGGTAGGGCCGGCGCAACAGCGAGTCGCCGATGTTGAAGTCCTGGCCGGTCGACCACGCGAAGACCGGGACCGGTCGGGCCTGTGGCTCGGACCCGGGCGCGCCCGGAACCGTCCGGCCGGCGTGTGCCAGCGCGGCGACGCACGCGTCGCCGTAGGAGGCC
>CAXUNA010000473.1:0-3600 GCA_964252095.1 uncultured Jatrophihabitans sp.
GACCAGGGCACCGCCCTGGTCGAGGCGGTCCGCACGGCGCTGGCGTCCCCGTAGGTTCGGGACCGTGACCGACCTCGCTGCTGCGTTCGCCGACATCGCGGGTTACGCCGACACCTGGCTGGCCTTCCGACAGCGGTACCTGCGCGTGCCGGGCGTGCAGGCCGCGGTGTGGGCGGACGGCGAGGTGGTGCTGTCGACCGCGCACGGCCACGCCGACGTCGAGGCGGACGTCGCGCTCACGCCCGCGCACCTGTTCCGCGTCGCGTCCCACTCGAAGACGTTCACCGCCACCGCGGTGGTGAAACTCGCCGAGCAGGGCCGGCTCCGGCTCGACGACCGGCTCGACACCCACCTGCCGTGGACGGCGGGGACCGGCATCGGCGACCGCCGGCTCGCCGACCTGCTCGGGCACGGCGGCGGCGTGATCCGTGACGGTCTCGACGCCGACCACTGGCAGCTCGCCCGCCCCTTCCCGGACGAGGCCGCGCTGCGCGCCGTGGTCGGTGACGCGGCCGTCCACCCCGCCGACGAACGGTTCAAGTACTCGAACATCGCGTTCGGACTGGTGGGCGCCGTGGTGGCCGCGGTCTCGGGCCGCTCCTACCGGGAGTACGTCGCCGCCGAGATCGTCGCCCCGCTCGGGCTCGCCGACACCGCCCCGGACCTGCTGCCCGACCGGCTCGCCGACTACGCGGCGGGCTACAGCGCGCTGGCCTACGCCGACCGCCGGGTGCCGATCGAGCACATCGACACCGGTGCGCTCGACGCCGCGACCGGGTTCACGTCCACCGCTGCCGATCTCGTGCGCTGGGGAGCGGCCCACCTGCCCGGTGACGAACGGTTGCTCCGTGCACCATCGCAGCGGCGGATGCGCCGGCCGTCGTGGGACGTCGACACCCACGACGCCGACGCGGGTCGGTACGGGCTGGGGTTCGGCCTGCACGAGGTGCACGGCCACCCCGCGTTCGGCCACGGCGGCGGCTACCCCGGTCACAACACCAAGCTGGTGGTCCTGCCCGAGCAACGGCTGGTCGTCGCCGGCTGCGTCAACGCCGTCGACGGCCGGGTGGGCCGGCTGGTCGACGGCCTGATCGGGCTCGCGGTGCTGGCCGCGGCCGAGCCCGAGGGTGACGGGGTGGGGCCCGAGGTCGACGCCGTCTGCGGCCGGTACGCGTCGCTGTGGTCGGTCGTTGACATCGTGCGGCTCGGCCGCCGGTTGCTCCTGCTCGACCCGGTCGCCGACGATCCGACCGCGGCCCTGGTCGAGCTCGGGCCCGACGGCGACGGCGGTTTCCGGGTGGTCCGCACCCCGGGTTACGGCTCGCACGGCGAGCGGCTGGGCTTCACGCGTGCCCCCGACGGCGCCGTGCAGTCCGTCCAGGGCCCGGGCGGCGTGACGATGTGGCCGGTCGAACGCATGACGGCGTTCGTCGAGGGCCGGCAGGCCGTCCGGATCGGCGACCTCGCGAACGGCCCCGGCTGAGGTCCGTCACACCTCGGCGGGAACCGGCACGTCGGCCGTGCCCACCACCGCGGGGAGTCTCCCGAGGAACAGCCACACGACCAGCACGGCGACGCCGAGACCGGTGACGGTGACGCCCGCACCGACGAGATCGGCGACGCCGCCCGCCACGACGGGACCCACGCCCTGGGAGCCCATGATCCCGGTGCCGACCAGGCCGAACGCGAGCCCCTGCCGCTGCTCCGGTACGGCGTCGAGGAAGGCCTGCTGGCCGCCGAGCTGGTAGGCGCCACCGGCACTCGCGAGCGCGAGACACCCGGCGACGACCGCCACCGACGGGTGCCACGCCAGGGGCAGGAGCGCGATCCCGACGAGTCCGAACAGCCAGGGCACCGAACGGCGTCGCCAGCGGGCCGGCAGGAAACGGCCGACGAGCAGGTCGCCGACCGCGGCGCCCGCCGGGAACGCCGCGAGCAGGATTCCCGTGCTGGACGCGGAGTCCCCCTGCTCGCCGACGTACGCGACGACGAGCGATTCCGCGGCGACCAGCAACGTCGTCGGCAGCCACCAGGAGAGCAGGATCCGGCGGATCGTCCGGTCGGCGAGCAGGTCGGCGTTGCCGCGCCAGGTGTCGCCGAGGTGCCAGCGGGAGGCGGTCACGGCCGGTCGGTAGAGGTCGGGGAGCGCCAGGGCACCGACCAGGCCGAGCGTCTGCACCGCCGCGGCCACCCCGAACGCCGCGCTCGGCCCGAGTCCCGCGACCACCGCGCCGCCCGCGGCGAGTCCGGCGAGCTGGCCGCCGGAGGAGATGAGGTTGAACACCGACCGGCCGAGGACGTAGGTCTCGCCGGTGAGCAACCGGGCCACCAGCGCGAACTGGGCCGCCGACGGCACCGGTTGCACCACGGCGACGACGGCCACGACGGCGATCGCGATGCCGGGTGGGACGTGGGCGAGGGCGAGGACGCCCGCGTCCGCCGCCCGGACCGCTGCACCGGTGGCGAGCAGGCGCTTCGCGGGCAGTCGGTCGGCGAGCGAGGTGAGGAACGTCCCGCCCAGCAGTTGTGGCAGGAACCCGGCGGCGAACGCGGCGCTGGACCACAGCGCGGACCCGGTCTGCCGGTAGACGACGACCGACAGCGCCAGGATCTGCAGGGACATCCCCAGCACGGTGGTGAGGGACAACCCGAACAGCGGTGTGACGCCCCGGGCGCGCAGCAGCGAGCCGTACGTCGGTCGCGGGGCGGCGGTGGAGGTCACGGCGACGATCCTGCGTGGTATGCCACGCGCGCAGTAATGTTTCGTTTCAGGACGAAAGGTGGTGGCGGCGCGTGTTGCGGATCGAGGTCGGCCCGGACGACCTCGCGGCCAGCCGGTTCGCGATCGCCCCGCTGGCCGAACTCGAACACCTGTTGCGGAAACTCGACCGCGGCGGCGTGCAGGCCGGGGTGGCGGTGCACCGCACACGGTGGGGCCGCCGGGCGGCCGGACTCCGTGGCGACCTCGGCACGCGGGTGCTGCGCGCGCTGCGCCCCGTGAGCTGGGGGGTCGACTTCACCGCCCCACCGCCGGGTGGCATGGCCCGCACCGTCGCCGACGATCTCGCGGCCGTGCGCGCGACCCCGCCGGCCCTGGCCCGGCAGCAGATCCGCCGGGCCCTCGACGCCGGATCCGGACCGGTCGACGCCGACGTACTGGAGTTCCTCGCCGCGAGCGACGTCGTGCAGCGGCTGGCCGGGGTGCTCGAGCGGACGTGGGACCGGCTGCTCGGGCCGGACTGGCCGTTGCTGCTCGCCATCACCGAACGCGACGTGCTGTACCGCGCTGACCGGCTCGCCCGCGGTGGCTGGGCCGGGGTGCTCGAGGGTGTGCATCCGTCACTGCGGTGGGAGGACGGCGCCGTCTCGCTGCGCCGGCACCCCGACCAGGACGTCCGCCTCGACGGCCGTGGCCTGGTCTTCGTGCCGGCCGTGTTCATCCACCCGTCGCTGTCGACCTACCTCGAACCGCCGTGGCAGCCGACGATCATGTACCCCGCCCGCGGCAGCGCGGCGCTGTGGGAGGAACGCGCGACCACCCCCGGCGCCCACGCCCGGGGGCTCGGGGGCGCCCCGGCGGCCCGGGGGATCCGGGGGGCC
>CAXUNA010000474.1:0-3572 GCA_964252095.1 uncultured Jatrophihabitans sp.
GATCCCGGCAGCGCCGGGATCCGGGCGAGGCGCACGGCGACCGCCGCGCCGTGCGAGGGCAGGTCCTCCGCCTCGGCCAGCGCGATGACGTGCGGGCCGACCGCGGCGAGCGCGGCGGCGTCGTAGTCGACGACGTGGATGCCCCGCAGGAACGTCTGCACCGAGAGCCCCGAGGTGAACCGCGCCGAACCGCCGGTGGGCAGCACGTGGTTGGAGCCGGCGCAGTAGTCACCGAGCGAGACGGGCGCGTGCTCCCCCACGAAGATCGCCCCACCGTTGCGCACCCTCGCGGCGACGGCCGGCGCGTCGGCCGTCATCACCTCGAGGTGCTCGGCCGCGTAGGCGTCGACGACGGCGAGGCCCTGCTCGAGGTCGCGCACGAGGATGGTGGCGGACTGCCGGCCACCCAACGCCTCCCGCACCCGCTCGAGGTGCTTGGTGGTGGCGAACTGCCGGGCCAGGTGGGTGTCGACGGCGTCGGCCAGCTCGACCGAGTCGGTGACGAGGACCGACGCCGCGACGACGTCGTGCTCGGCCTGGCTGATGAGGTCGGCCGCGACGTACTCCGGGTCGGCGGTGGCGTCGGCGAGCACGGCGATCTCGGTGGGGCCCGCCTCCGAGTCGACGCCGATGATGCCGCGCAGCGCGCGCTTGGCCGCGGTGACGTACACGTTGCCCGGGCCGGTGACCAGGTCGACCGGTTCGAGGTCGAGCTCCTCGTCGCCGTAGGCGAACAGCGCGACGGCCTGCGCCCCGCCGACCGCCCAGACCTCCTCGACGCCGAGCAGTTCGCACGCGGCCAGGATCGTCGGGTGGACGGCGCCCCCGAACTCCCGCTGCGGCGGCGACGCGACGACCAACGACCCGACACCCGCGACCTGCGCCGGGACGACGTTCATCACCACGCTGCTCGGGTAGACCGCGCGGCCGCCCGGGACGTACAGCCCGACCCGCCCGACCGGGCGCCAGCTCTCCGCGACGCTGCCGCCGCGCGCGACCTGGGTGGTGACGTCGACGCGCCGCTGGTCCTCGTGGACCACCCGGGCCCGGGCGATCGACTCCTCCAGCGCGGCGCGCACCGCGGGGTCGAGCTCGGCCAGCGCGGTAATCAGCGCGGCCCGCGGCACGCGGGGGTCCGCGACGTCGACGCCGTCCCACTCCAGGGTGTAGCTGCGGGCGCCGGCGTAGCCGCGGTCCGCGACCGCGGAGATGACGGGGGCGACGGCCGCGGCGGCGGCGGTGACGTCCTGCTCGGCGCGGGGCAGCACCCGCCGCAGGTGCGCCGACGACGACCGGTTGCCGGTGAGGTCGAGGCGGCGCAGGCCGAAGCGGTCGGGAGCGGGCGTGTCCACGGGACCTCATCGTAGTGAGGCGCTCCGTGGTCACCGCCCCGTGCGCTGGCTACCGTGGGGTCGGTGACCAGCGCGGTGCCGCCGGGCGGCGAGCCGACCCGGCGTCGGGTGGAGCACCTCGCGCTGTTCCCGCTCCCGGTGCCGCTGTTCCCGGGCACGCCGTTGCCGCTGCACGTGTTCGAGCCCCGCTACCGCCAGCTGGTGGCCGACGTCGAGGCCGCGGCCCCCGTCGACCAGCACTTCGGGGTGGTCGCCACCTGTTCCCCGGCCGGCATGACGCCCGGCGCCACCGCGCGCGACCTGCGCCCGGTCGGCACCACGGCGCGGGTGCTCGAGGTGCAGTCACTGGAGGACGGCCGCTACGACGTCACCACCATCGGCTCCCGCCGCTTCCGGCTGCTCCGCCTCGTCGACGCCCCCCCCCCCTACCTGGGCGGCGAGGGCGAGTGGATAGACGCGCCACTGCGCGCCGAGGAGGACGTGCCGGCCGAGCTCGTCCGGGGCGTCTCCGAGGTGTTCGACCGCTACGTCGGGACGGTCGCCGCGCTGCAGGACCTCACCCTGGAGGACCTCGACCTGCCCAGCTCCGGCGAGTCGCTGTCCTGGACGGTCGCGACCGTCGCGCTGCTCTCCGGCGACGAGCGGCACGAGCTGCTCGCCACCGTCTCGACCCGCGACCGGCTGCTGCGCGAGCTCACGCTGCTGCGCCGGGAGATCACTCTGGTGCGCGCCACGCGCACGCTGCCCGCCACCGACGGCATGCTCACCATCGACCAGAGCGACAACTAGTGCCGCACGAGGTCCGCACCGCCGAGCTGCTCGGCACCACGATCCGCTACCTGCAGCTGGGGCGGGTCGACGACGGCCGGCCGGTGCTGCTCCTGCTGCACGGGATCGGAGACAGCAGCCGGACGTGGGAGGCCGTCCTCGACCGGTTGGCCCAGCTGCCCGCCCGCCGCCGGCCGTCGGTCATCGCGGTCGACATGCTCGGGCACGGTGGCTCGTCCAAACCCCGCACCGACTACTCCCTCGGCGCCCACGCCAACGTGCTGCGCGACCTCCTCGACCAGCTCGGGGTCACCCGCACGGTCGTGGTCGGGCACTCGCTCGGCGGTGGCATCGCCATGCAGTTCCTCTACCAGTACCCCGAGTTGGTCGAGGGCCTGGTGCTGGAATCCCCCGGCGGGCTCGGGCCCGACGTCTTCCCGTTGCTGCGCGCTGCCACGCTGCCCGGAGCCGGGGTGGTCATACGGTTGCTGAGTGCAACAGTCGGCCTGCGGGCGCTCGATGCCGCCGGCGGGGTGGCGTTCAAGCTGATCGACCTGGCGCGGGTGCCGCTGCCCCGTGACACGCCGGAGGTGCTCCGGATCGTGCGGCCGCTGGTCGACGTCGACGCCCGGGCCGCCTTCATCTCGACGCTGCGCTCGGTGGTCGACCCGGCCGGGCAGCGGGTCTCGGCGCTGTCGAAGTTCCTGCTGGCGGGTGACCGGCCGGTGACGTTGGTCTGGGGTGACCGCGACCCGATCATCCCGGTGGCGCACGGGCGCGACGCCGCGAACCTGCTGCCGCAGACCCGGTTCGAGGTGTTCCGCGGCGCCGGGCACTTCCCACACTCCGACGACCCGCAGCGCTACGCCGACCTGCTGGTCGACACCGTGCGCGCGGTTCAGGTCACGGGCGGGGCGTCGAAGCCCGCGACCGGGCGGGCCACCACGGCGTCGCGGCCGTCCGGGTCGTCGGGGTCGGCCTCGTCCGGGTCGTCGCCCACACCCAGGTCGTCGCGCGCCGACACCGTCACCGACAGCCCGTAGACCAGCAGCGCCACCGCCGCCTGCAGCGCGATCAGACCGGTGGCTCGCAGTTCCAGATGCGGGGTCACGATCTTCTGCGTCGCCGCCCCGGCGACCCCACCGCCGAACAGCCACCCGACCAGCGCGGTGAGCGAGGCTCCGGCGACGCACCCGACGGCGAGCGCCACGGCCATCAACGGGCCGCGGACCGAGCGCCAGAACCAGGTGCCCGCGCCCGCCAGCACGCCCAGCACCACGGCGATGAGCGCGTACCGGCCGTCGGCGGCGACGAACGCCTCGGTCTCGTCGGGCAGCAACGAGTGCGGCCCGAGCGCGAGCGCGATCCCCCGGGCCGGGCTCCACCACAGCCAGACCAGTCCGGCGAGCACGCCGACCACCAGCAGCACACCGATGACGATCAGCCCCGCGC
>CAXUNA010000475.1:0-3552 GCA_964252095.1 uncultured Jatrophihabitans sp.
GCCCGGGCCGGCGCGGTGGTCAACAGGGCGGCGGCGGTCGCCGCGACGGCGAGCAGGACCGGGCCGGGACGGGGACGGCAGGCGGGCACGTGGACTCGATCCTGTCGGCGGCGCCGCGCACCGGATCGGCGCCGACGCCCGCGCGGAGAGACCGACACGCCCGGGGGACGCGCTTTCCGGTCAGGGGGCTGCGGTCATGCTATGACGACCGGCAGTCACTCTGTCCACTCCAGTCACACGGAGCTCACCGGTCGGCGGCCACCATGCGGGCGACGATCTGCTCGAACCCGACGGTGGGCGCCCAGCCGAGCACCTCGCGGGCGCGGCGCGCGTCCCCGCGCTGCTCGACGGCGTCGGCGGGACGGACGAAGGCCGGATCGGTCCGCACGTACGGCTCCCAGGGCAGCTCGACCGCCGCGAAGGCCGCCTCGACGAAGTCCTGCACGGTGTGCGAGACGCCGGTGGCGACGACGTAGTCGTCAGGGGTCGGGTGGGCGACGACCGCAGCCATCGCCTCGACGTAGTCCGGCGCCCACCCCCAGTCGCGGCGGGCGTCGAGGTTGCCCAGGACCAGCTCGGTCGCCCGGCCGGCCGCGATGTCGGCCGCACCCTTGGTGATCTTGCGGGTGACGAAGGTCGTCGGCCGGCGCGGCGACTCGTGGTTGAACAGCACGACGTTGGACGCGTGCAGCCCGCGCGCCCGGTAGACCCCGACCAGCAGGTGGGCGTAGGCCTTCCCGGCCCCGTAGGGCGAGGTCGGCCGGATCGGCGTCGCCTCGTCCTGGGGCGCGGTCGCGGGTGAGCCGAAGATCTCCGCGCTCGAGGCGTGCAGCACCCGCGGCGAGGACCCGTGGGCGCGCGACCAGTCCCACAGCGTCTCCAGCAGCACCCCGGTGCCGACGGCGTTCACCTGCTGCACCGCGAGCGGCCGTTCCCACGACAACGCGACCGAGCTGATCCCGGCGAGGTGGAACACCCGTTCCGCGCCCGACGCGTCGAGCGCGGCGCGCACCGCCGCGGGGTCGTCGATCTCGCCGCGGTGCAGGGTGACCTCGGGGTACTCCTCGAGGAACGCGGCCGCGGCGTCGTCGCCCGCGCGCACGTAGCCGTGCACCCGGTCCCCCCGCGCGAGGAGCGCCTCGGTGAGGTAACTGCCGTCCTGTCCGGTGATCCCGGTGACGAGGGCTGCGACCACGGGGGTCAGGCGGAAGCGGAGGCGCTGGCGGCGGCCGCCGCGAGGGTCTTCTGCTCCGCGAGATCGGCGTCGACCATCATCGCCACCAGCTCCGGGAAGCTCACGGTGGCGGTCCACCCCAGCTTCGCCTTCGCCTTCGAGGCGTCGCCGACGAGCAGGTCGACCTCGGCCGGCCGCATGAAGCGCGGGTCCTGGAAGACGTAGGGCTCCCAGTCGTCGATGCCGACCCGCGTGAAAGCGATGTCGAGGTACTCGCGGATCGAGTGCGTCTCGCCGGTCGCGACGACGTAGTCGTCGGCCTCGTCCTGCTGCAGCATCCGCCACATGGCGTCGACGTAGTCGCCGGCGAAGCCCCAGTCGCGCTTGGCGTCGAGGTTGCCCAGCGCGATCTTGTCCTGGAGCCCGAGCGAGATCCGCGCGACGGCCTGGCTGATCTTGCGGGTGACGAACTCCGGCCCGCGCCGCGGCGACTCGTGGTTGAACAGGATCCCCGAGCTCGCGTGCATGCCGTAGGACTCGCGGTAGTTGATGGTCATGTAGTGGCCGTAGACCTTGGCCACGCCGTACGGCGAGCGGGGCCACAGCAGGGTCGCCTCGCTCTGCGGCACCTGCTGGACCTTGCCGAACATCTCCGAGCTCGACGCCTGGTAGTAGCGGATCCCCGAGAGGTCCTTGCCGGCGTGCAGCCGGACGGCGTCGAGCAGGTTCAGCACCCCGAGGCCGGTGACGTCGGAGGTCAGCCGGGCGTTCTCCCACGAGTACGCGACGAACGACACCGCGCCGAGGTTGTAGACCTCGTCGGGCTGCGACTCGCCGAGCGCGCGGAGCAGGCTGGGCAGGTCGGTGAGATCGCCGGTGAGCACCTTGACGTCGGGCAGCACCCGCTCCACCATCGCCCGCTTGGGGTTGTTCTGCCCCCGGACGAGGCCGTAGACCTCGTACCCCTTGGACAGCAGCAGCTCGGACAGGTAGAGGCCGTCCTGGCCGGTGACCCCCGTGATCAACGCGCGCGGCATGGTTTCCTCTCGTACGGCGGCGTGGCGCGCCCACCGTACTGGCAGCACGCCCGCCGGCCCGGAAGGCCCACCCGATCCACCGCCCCGGCGACGAGCGGGCCTGAGGGCTCGGCCCGGCCTGGCCGGGCGGGGGGCGCCGCGCCGCTACGCTGGCACATCGTGACCCGCGAGATCTTCGAATCGTTCGCCCAGAACGGTGAGGACGTCGTGCTGTGGCGGGCGTTGTGCAACCTGCCCTCCGGCCGGTACGTCGAGATCGGCGCCAACGACCCCCGCGACGACTCCATCACCTGGGCCTTCTACCTGCGCGGCTGGCGCGGCCTGGAAGCCGAGGCCGTCCACGCGTTCGCCGAGGCGCACCGCGCGCTGCGGCCGGGCGACGTCCAGGTCGAGGCCTTCGTGGGCGACCCCGAGGGCGACGGGCAGGTGACCTTCTACGAGGTCCCCGGCACCGGCCTGTCCACCGTCGACGCCGACGTCGCCGAACGGCACCGCGAGAGCCGGCACGAGGTCGTCGAGCGCCGCGTGCCCGTGCGTCCGCTGCGCGAGATCCTCGCCGAGACCGGCTTCGACTCCGGTGACGTGCACTTCATGGTCGTCGACGTCGAGGGCGCCGAGGCCTCGGTGCTGCGCAGCGTCGACCTCACGACGTTCCGACCCTGGGTGCTCGTCATCGAGTCGACCGCGCCGACCACCGCCCGCGACGTGCACGGGGAGTGGGAGAAGCAGGTCCTCGACGCGGGCTACCACGAGTGCCTGTTCGACGGCCTCTCCCGCTTCTACGTCGCCGACGAGCACCGGGCCGAACTCGGCCCCTCATTGTCGTACCCCGCGGGCATCCTCGACCGGTACACGACGCTGCGGTACCGCGAGGTCCTCGACCGGCTGGAGACCCGCGAGGTCGAGCTCGCCGAGGCGCGTGCCGACGTCGAGCGGCTCACCGGCGACATGCTCCGCTGGCGCACCGCCGCCCTGTCGCGCTGGAACGACGCCGTGTCCGAGTCCGCCACCCAGTACGGCGGCGAGCTGTGGAAGACCCGCCACGAGCTGGCGATGATGCGCACCACGATCTCCTGGCGGGTCACCAGGCCGATCCGCACGGTCCGCACCCTGCTGAAGACCCTCAAGGTGGGTCGGTGACCCGGACGATCGACCCGCGTTCGGCCACCACCGGTCACCCCGCCGGCGAGGGCAGCGTCGTCCCCCAGCGGCTCGGCGAGATCAGCCTCAAGGACGCGACGCACATTGCGACGGAGAAGCGGGAGGACGCGGAAGAGAACGCCGACGGTACGGAGGCTGCATTCTTGGCTCCAGCGCAACTGAAGCAGTCCTACGCGGTGG
>CAXUNA010000476.1:0-3543 GCA_964252095.1 uncultured Jatrophihabitans sp.
GTGGGGGCGCTGGGCGTGCGCGTTCTACGGCGGGCACCAGCTCGGCGTGAACGCGCTCGCCACCGTGGTGCCGCACGACACGGCGGGATGGCAGCTCACCGCCCTCGCCCTCGCCGCGGGCGGGTCCACCGCGCTCGCCGCCGCCCTGCACCACGGCGTCGAGCTGCCGCTGACCCGCCGTTGGCGTGGGCGCCCCGCGCCCGCCGCGACATGACCGCTACTGCTGCGAACCGAGCCGCCGCTGGATCGTCATCTGGATCTGCTGCAGACCGGTCGGGGCCATGCCGTTCAACTGCGACTCGACCAGGCGGGTGACGGCGGGGTCGTAGCGCGGGATCTCCGAGCTCTGCATGAGCACGGTGCCCGCGCCGGTGAAGTCGTACTGCCGTTCCTCGCCGGACTGCACGCCGAGCACCGAATTCGCCATCGCGCCGAGGAAACTGTGCATCCAGCCGGTGTCGTAGTGCACCGACGGGCTCGGGCAGTCGGCCCATCCCAGCAGCGCCTCCGGGTCGACCCGCAGCGGCGGCTCGGCGAAGATCACCGGGCCGTTGGACGACGCGAGGAACTTCCCGGTGCCGATGAGGGTCAGGAACCCCGGGATGATCGACTGTTTGAGCTCCAGGCCGGTCTCGAACCCGAGCAGGTTCGTCGCCTTGATGGTGAGGTTGCCGGCGTCGAGGTCGTAGCTGTTGATGTCGAACCCGCGGTCACCGAGGATGACCTTGCCCTGGCCGTTGGTCACCACCCAGTCCTGCGCGTACAACGGCGAGGAGAACCTCGTCGCCACCATCCCGATCAGCGAGGTCGCGGCGAGGGCCTCGAACCGCACCTGCCCGTAGTACGCGATCATCGCGCCCTTCTTGACGAACCACGGGTTCGAGAGCTCGATGCAGAAGGCGTAGTTGTTGACGTTGTCGTTGTCGGGCAGCGTCGACGGGTTGAGGATCTTCGGCTCGGTCGGAGCGGTCATCGCGGCAGCCTCACAACTTCTTCTCGGAGGCCTGCACGTACACCGTGCCCTGCCCGCTGATCTTCAACTGGATGGCCTCACCGGACCCGCGCCCGACCGCCTCGCGGAACCCGATCTTGGCCGAGACGTCGACCGTCAGCTGACCGAGCGCGGCGACGTAGGCCTGCGGGTCGACCGACACCGGCCCGTTCGGCCCGACGTTGATCGCGATCGACCCGCCGTGCGACAGCAGCGCGACCGAGCCCTGACCCTGCAGCTGGGTGGTGAACAGTCCCTGGCCCGAGATGGCCCCGCCGATCGCCTGCCGCATCCCGCCCTGCCCCAGGAAGAGCGTTGACGTCTGCAACGATCCGTCGTGCGCGAGCAACCGGTCCGCCTCGACCTGCAGGTTCTGCCCGGGCTGGACGTCGATGATGGTGATGTGGGCGCCGCGGAAGCCGTACCAGACCTCGCCCTGGCCCTGCGCCTCCATCATCGCCTCGGACTCACCCGCGGCCCGCTGCATCAACGCGCCGCCGATCCCCGCGAACGACGGGCGTCCTGCCCCACCCATGCCGAGCGCACCGTGGGGCACGAAACGGACGTCGCCGGTGTAGGCGAGCATCGCCCCGCGGCGCGCGATGACCGGCGCCGAGAGCGGCACCTTGATGACCTTGCTGTTGACCTTCTCGAAGTTCGGCATCGGTGCGCGCCTCTCAGATGTCGCCGAAGAGCGAGCCGCGCTCGGCCGGCTGGATGTACACGACGCCGTTGCCCTGGAAGGCCAGGCTGAACGCCTCACCGCTGCCCTCGCCGATGGCCGTCTTCCACGAGACGTCGGTGACGAACGTCTGCTGCAGCTGGCCGCGGTAGGCGATGAACGCGTCCGGGTCGACGACGAGCGGGTACTGCTGCGAGACCTCGAGCGCGATCATCGGGCCGTCCGAGAGCAGCGCGACCATGCCGTCACCGGAGACGGTGGTGGTGAACAACCCTTGTCCGGTCGAGGCTCCCCGCAGGCCGGTGAACTTGACGTCGGTGCGCAGCGGGCCGTCGATCGCGAGCAGCGCCTCGGACTCCACGAACAACGTGTCGTTCTGGATCCGGACCAGCTCGACCTCCATCGCGTCGACCGCGAGGTAGACCATGCCGTGCCCGGTCATCTCCATGAGCTTCAGGGACTCGCCGGTCATCTTCTGTTTGAGTGCGGCCTTGAAGCCGCCACCTCCACCCATGCCGGCGTGCTTGAACTCGACGTTGCCCTCGTAGGCGACCATCGCGCCCTGCATCGCCCGCACGGTCTCGTTCTGCACGAGGACCTGCAGAACGCGTTGTCCGTTCATGGAGAACTGAGCCACGAGCGGGAGGCTAACGCATACCGAGCGCGAACACAGCGCTTCGTCGGTGCCCTGAAGGGAACGATCGCGCGGACGGCACACGGCCCGGGTCACGACGCGGCGAGGCGTCGTGACCCGGGCCGTGGTCCGGGGGTCGAGCGGGCGGTCAGCCGTCGGTCGCGAGCGTCAGTTCCGTGGCGGCCTTCGCGGTGGTGACCTGCGTGCAGTCGGACGCGGTGACGACGCCGGTCGACTGCAACGACGAGCACGCCGAGGCGAGCGCGCTGTCGAACGACTCCCAGCCGCTGTAGGCGGTGAGGGTGTTCTCGACCTTCCAGAACAGCGCCTCGGCCTTGCTGTAGCCGATGCCGCTGACCGTGTAGCCGTTGAACGAACCGCCGGCGGTGATGAGGTAGGCCGTCTTCGAGGTCGGCCCGCTCATGCCGTGGACCTCGCCGTTGTAGTCGAAGTCCGGCGACCCGATGCGGTCCGGGTGCGGACCGCCCTCGACCGAGGCCGGCGGGTTGCTCATGTCGCGGATCGCGCCGATGTCCGGCAGGTCCTCGCCGACGAGCCAGGCGACCGACGCCGAGTCGTTGCCGGCGCCGTTCTCGATGTCCTCGTACTCACCGAAGATGTCGCTCAGCGACTCGTTGATGGCGCCGTTCTGCAGGTTGTTGACGTTCTGCGTGACGCCGTGGGTGAGTTCGTGGGTGATGACGTCGTCGGCCTGCGTGAAGCCGTCACCGAAGATCATCCCGTAGCCGTTCCAGAACGCGTTCTCCATCGGGCAGCCGTAGGCCGCGGGGCAGGCCCGCGTGATGGCCGACAGGTACGGGCCGTTGCCGTTGTCGTAGCCGATGAGGTCGGTGAGGTCGGTGCCGAGCGACGCGTAGAAGTCCGAGGCCGTGCCGAACCGTTCGTACGCGGCGTCGACGTCCTCGATCCCGCTCGCGCCGTCGCCCTCGGCGCGGTCGGCCGACGTGTCACGGCAGATCGAGCTGGTGCTGACGTTCGCACTGTCGGCGTCGCAGATCGCGCGGTTGATCGCCTCGGCCTGCTGCGTCTCGTCGGCGACGACGGCGTTGGTCGCGGCGCTGACGAGCACGTCGCCGTAGACCTTCTCCGCACCGTTCGGCAGGACGCTGACGGCGTACACCAGCTGCGGCGCCGAGGCGCCCGTCTTCGCGACGGCCGGGTCGTACCACTGCAGGCTCGTGCCCGACGCGCGGTAGCTACCGGCCTGCTTGGCGG
>CAXUNA010000477.1:0-3541 GCA_964252095.1 uncultured Jatrophihabitans sp.
GCGGCGGCCTAGCCCCCCCCACCGAGCGACCTGGGGGGCCGGGCGGCGGGCGCGCGGGGGCCGCGGCATCGAGAACAGGCGGTGGCAGTAACCCAGGATCAGGAAGAACAGCAGCATGATGTGGTCGGTCACCAGGCCGTGCCCGGTGAGCAGCACCAGCAGCAGGCCGGGGGTCACGGCCGCGAACGCGACCGCCTGCGCACCGGGCAACCCGCGCGCCTGCAACGAACGCACCGCGCCGATGACGACCCGCAGCAGCGGGTACGCGATCACGAGCGTGACGACGAACCCGGCTTCGGCGAGGGTCAGCAGGAACGTGTTGTGGACCGGCAGCGTGCGGGAGATGTCGCTGAAGGTGCCGACGGTGTTCTGGTAGTCGTTGGGCCCGACCCCGAACCAGAACGTCATGCGGATCTGCTCCCACGCCGCCTGCGTGAGGATCGGGCGGGAGCCACCGTTCGGGTCGAAGGCGTTGCGCTGGAGCAGGGTGACGACGAACGGGAACGAGGCACCGACGACGAGGATCGGCACGGTCAGACGACCCAGCGCTCCACCGCCGGGGCGCAGGACGTACCAGAGCACCAGCGCGACGGCGATCGCCGCCACGTTGGCCCGGCTGTAGGTGAGACCGGTCAGGACGAAGACCAGGCCGACGGTCAGCAGCGTCAGCCGGCGGGCCAGCCGGTCGGTGGAGGTCGCCAACGGGACCGCCAGCACGAAGACCAGCAGCAGCACCTTGCCGAGGTTGCCGGAGTGTCCTTCCAGTCCACTGACCCGCTCGAGGGTGGAGCCCACGCCGTCGGCCACCGAGCTGACCCCACGGGCCCCGGTCAACTGCTGCAGCACCGCCACGGCGTCGACCGCCACCGGCACCAGCAGGATCAGGGCCATGGTGCGGTCGTCCAGGGTGCCCTTCGCACGCTGCTCGGCGAGCCACGATCCGATCGGCCACGCCAACGCGGCGAACACCCACTGCACGAGACCGGAGGCCACGTGCACCGGCAGGTCGTTCTGGAACACGGCGATCGCGAACAACGCCACGGGCACCAGCAGCAGCGGGACCGACAGGTGGCGGCTGGCGAGAACGCTCGGCACCACGAGCAACGTCACGAGGATGACGACGTGGTAGACGTGCAGCTCGAGATCGGGCGCCGCGAGCGTCGTCGCCACCGGCTCGTCGCTGTGGGTCAACGGGACGAACAGGTCCGACAGCAACAGCGTGGAGCACAGGAAGGAGTAGAGGACCGCGGCGGGCGCCCCGCGGCGGCTGATGACGAAGGGAAGGGCCAGCAGCAGTGCGACAGCGACTCCTGTGCGCAGCACCGGTTACCCCTCGTGTGGTGGACGGAGGAGGCCTCCGTGGGTCGACCGTCGGGCCCGGCGAACCGAGCCTGGAGCGAGCGGCACCGCGTGGTGCATCATGTGCGATCGTACCAACCGGTCCGGCAGCCACGGCGGGAGTCGAGCGTTGACAGCGAGCGCGGAGAGAGCCCACCGCAGCCCGGTGGCGCCCACCGTGAGCGTCGTCATCCCCTCCACCGGGCGGCCCACGTTGGCCGACGCGATCCGGACCGTCCGCCGACAGGACTACGCCTCGCCGGTGGAGATCGTCGTCGTCCTCGACGGGGTCCAGCCGTCGCGGACCGCGCGGCCGGCGGCCCTCGACGACGTCGACCGGGTCGTGGTCCTCGACGAGCGACGTGGCGGCGGCGCCGCCCGCAACGCGGGTGTCCGCGCGGCGGACGGCGACCTGGTGGCGTTCCTGGACGACGACGACGAGTGGATGCCGCACAAGCTCTCCACCCAGAGCGCGGCGGTGCTGGCGGATCCCGATCCCGACCGGCTCGTCGTGTCCTCGCGGTTCGTGTACATGAGAGAGGCGAGCGGCGACGACTCGGGGCCGAAGCCGCGGCACCTCATCGCCGCCGACGCCGACGTCGCCACGTACCTGTTCCGACGCCGGGTCCCGCACTCGGGCCGGGCGTCGCTGTACACCTCCTCGCTGCTGTGCTCCCGTCAGCTGGCCGAGAAGGTCCCGTGGCACGACGATCTCCCGCGTCACCAGGACTGGGACTGGCTGATCAGGTTGCAGCGCGACGGCGACGCCCGGATCGTCCAGGCGGCCGAACCGCTCGTCCGGATCCGTACCGGCTCGCCCGGCTCGATCTCCGCGGGCACGGACTGGCCGGCGTCGCTGGCGTGGGCGGACGCCGCCCTGCGGTCCGACGCGAACGTGTACGTCGACTTCCTCGCAGCCCAGACCCTGCGCTACGCCCTGGCGGCGAACTCCGCCCGCGGCGTGCGGGCCTGCATCACGGAGATCTCGCGGACCCGCACCGTGCCCAGCGCGGGGCCGATGGTCACGGCGGCCGCCGGGCTCGTCCCCCGGTCGGCGATCGAGGCGGCGCTGCGCGGACGGACCTGGCCACGGCTGCGCACGGCGCCCGTCACCGGCCGGAGTCGCGACCCATCAGACGCGGGCTGAGCTGCGCGAACCCGGCGTGGGTGTCGTTGATGCCGTACGACACCAGCAGCCGGCCGTCGTGCACAGTGAGCCCCGAGAAGTAGGTGACGCACAGGACCGTCGGGTTGTGCACGCCACCGAGGTGCGGCCACGCCGCCCGCCGGGAGTGGATGAGCCGGTGGGACGACAGCGTCATCCGCTCGTGGCCCGCGGCGTCGCGCCGCAGGCGCACGAGCTTGCCGACGTAGACCCGGTACTTCGACACGTTGAGCTTCTCGTGGGCGACGAGGTAGAGGTCGCCGTCGAACAGCACCGGCTGGGTGCCCAGCGTCAGCTTGCGCTTGCCGAGCAGCAACCAGCGCCCCTCGCCCAACTGCGGACTGCCGGCCTCCACGGGCGCGGTGGGGTGGCGGAAGACGAGGTCGTCGTCGCCACCGAGCCGGCCGCTGACCAGGGTCAGCTCGGTCAGCGGATCCAGGCTGTAGAACACCCGCAGGACGCCGTCCCGGATGAAGAACGCCCAGTTCTTCTCGGTGGCCCGGCGGGGCTCGAGCACACACCGTTGCGGGGTGCTCAGCTCCGGTGCCACCTGCATGACGTAGACCTCGTTGCGGGCCTCGGGGGTCAGGTGCCCGGTGTTGAAGGTGGCGAACACCCGGCCGTCCGCCTCGAACAGCTTGGGATCGGCGACCTTCTCCACGCCGCTCGCCTCGGTGAGGTCCACCAGCTGGGTGGGCTGGTCCGGGCCGAGCGCCGGATCGAACCGGGTGTAGTAGGCGCGGAACGGCTTGGTGGTGCTGCCCGGCGCGAACGCGCGGTAGACGAGGTGCAGGATGCCGTCCACCGACAGGATGCTGGGGTTGAACAGGTTGCGGTCGGCGAGCGGCGCGAGCCACGCGGTGAGCCTTCCGGGAAGGTCGTCCACGGCCATCTTCCCGACCTGCCTGTGCGTCACGCGACCTGCTCTCCCTCGCTCGGACCCCGCAGTCTAGGGACCGCCCGACCCGGGTCGGGCGACGGTGGCGGGCCCTGCGGCCCCCCCCGGCCCCGGCGCCCGGCCCCGCCCCGCCGCGCGAG
>CAXUNA010000478.1:0-3531 GCA_964252095.1 uncultured Jatrophihabitans sp.
CGACTGAGTCCTACGGGACGACCGTCACCGGCCACTGGGCCGCGCGGACCAGGTGCACCGCGAGCGATCCGACCAACCGGTGCCCGGCCTGCATCGAGGCACCGACGACCACGGCGTCGGCCCGGCGCTCGGTCGCCACGGCGACGATCTCCTTGAACGGGTTGCCGGTTCGTTCGACGAACTCGATGTCGAGCTGGTCCCACGGCAGCTTCTGCGCCTCTTCGATGGTGCGCTTGATGTCGGTGACCACGTCCTGCTGCGCCTCCTGCAGCGCCGGGATGACCGACGGCGCGGACGCCCCGAGTCCGCCGATGGTGTGGACGAAGACGCAGACGAGGATCCCGTGCTGGCGGCGGGCCATCCCCGCGGCGTAGGCGCCGGCGTGGTTGGCCGTCTCCGACCCGTCGACACCGACGACGATGACGGCGCGCCGCGGTTCACCGTCGTCGGACGCCCGCTGGTGACGGGGCTCGGGTTGTCCCGACAGCTCGTCCGACGGGAACCCGGGTGCGTCGGTCATCGGCGTCTCCTGCTCATCCGGTGGGCCCGAACCGTTCGATCCTGACGTCACGGGCGGCGACACCCAGCCCGAGCAGCAGGCCGCTCACCGCCTCCGCGAACACCGCCGACCCGCACACGAGGATCTCCTGGTCCGGGCGCAGCAGCGGTGCGAGGTCGGCGGCGGCGAGCCGGCCGGCGGGTCGGCCGGGCCGGTCGGCGCGGGAGAAGGTCAGCGTGGCGCCCGCGGCAGCGAGTTCGTCCGCGAACAGCAGGTCGTCCGGCGTGCGTGCCGCGGTGACGACCGCGAGCCGGTCGGCCGGGACTTCGGGTGCAGCGGCCGCGAACCGCGTCATCGACACGAACGGGACGACGCCAGAACCGCCGCCGATCCCCAACGCCGGCCGCGATCCGTCCCAGACGAAGAACCCGCCGATCGGTCCGCGCACCTCGAGCTGGTCCCCCGGCGCGACGACCTCGGAAAGGAAGCCGGAGACCTCGCCGTCGGGGAGCACGTCGACGCCGAGTTCGACGAACTCCTCGCCCGGCGCCGAGGCGATCGAGTACGAGCGCTGGGCGACGTAGCCGTCATCGGCCGTCAACCGCAGGACGTAGTGCTGGCCGGGCAGGTGGTCGATCCGCTCGGGCACGTCCATCCGCACCGACACGCCGTGGACGCCGTTGGGCCGCACGTCGGTGACGGTGGCGAACCGCCAGGAGGTGGCCGGTGAGGTCACGCCCGGGCCGTCATTCGTCGCCCTGGTAACGCTGTTCGCGCCACGGGTCGCCGCGGTCGTGGTAGCCGTTGCGCTCCCAGAACCCCTGCTCGTCGTGGTCCAGCAGCGTCAGCTGGGTGACCCACTTCGCGCTCTTCCAGAAGTAGAGGTGCGGGACGAGCAGCCGCACCGGGCCGCCGTGCTCCGGCGTGAGCGGTTTGCCGTCGAACTCCCAGACCACCCAGGCCTTGCCGCCACGGATGTCGTCGAGCGGGAGGTTGGTGGTGTAGCCGGTCTGCGACCGCGCGAGGACGAACGCCGCCTCGGGCAACGGCTGTGCGGCGTCGAGCAGGGTGTCGACCGACACGCCCCGGAAGCGGGTGTCAAACTTCGACCAGGTCGTGACGCAGTGGATGGCGCCGGTGTACTCGCCGACCGGCAGGGCGTGGGCCTGGTCCCACGTCCAGGTCGTCGGTGTCTCGACGAGGCCGTCGACCTCGATCGACCACGATTCCGGCCGGATCTTCGGCGTCACCTCGGCGGTCAACACCGGCCAGTCGCGGCCGACGTCGTACTGACCGGGCGGCAGGACGTGGTCCGGGTCACGTTCGCGACGACGACCGACGAAACCACGGGTGGGACGGACCATTCCCCTAGTTTGCCCCACGGCGATCCGGTCTCTCGTACCGTGCAGGCATGCGACCGGCCGAACTGCTCGACGCGGGGAGGCTGACCGGCCGCACGCTGGCCGACGTCGGCGCGATCGCCCGCGGTGTGCACCGTGCAACAGCCGACCGGGTGTTCGACGCGCTCGGGCCGGCGGCGGCCCCGGTGCGGGTCGCGCACGACGGCATCAGCGCCCTCGCCCACGGCGGGACGAACCTCGGCCTGCTCGCCGTCCCGACGCTCGCGGGTGCCGTGGGTGCGGGCGTGCAGGCGGTGCGCGGAGGCGGCAGTGCGGCCTACGACTCGCCGGGCGGCCGGTTCGCGCTTAGCGCCGTCGCCGGGGTCTTCGGCGACACGGTCGCCCGGGACCACGCCTCGCTCGCGCCCCCGCTCGCGCTGCGCACCGAGGAGGGGCCGCTGCGAGGTTCGGCCTCCGCACTGGCTCCCGATCTCGACGGCGTGTCCGGCCGGGTCGTCGTGTTCGCGCACGGGTTGTGCGAGAGCGACATGAGCTGGCGGGTCGGCGCGGCGAAGCACTGGCCGGATCCCTCGACCACCTACGGAACGCTGCTGCGCCGCGACGGCGACTGGACGCCGCTGTACGTCACGTACAACAGCGGCCGGCACGTCTCGGACAACGGCCGCGACCTCGCCGCCCTGCTGCGCTCGGTGGTCGAGGCCTGGCCGGTGCCGGTCACCGAGCTCGCGCTGGTCGGCCACTCGATGGGTGGTCTGGTGCTGCGCAGCGCCGTGGCGCAGTCCACCGGCGACGCGTGGACGAAACCCCTGCGGCACCTGGTGTTCCTCGGTTCCCCGCACCTCGGCGCGCCGCTCGAACGGGTGGTGCACCGGGCGTCGAACGCGCTGGCCAAGGCACCGGAGACCACGCCGTTCGCGACCTTCCTGCGGCGGCGCAGCGTCGGGGTCAAGGACCTACGGCACGGGTCGATCGTGGCCGCCGACTGGGAGGGCGTCGACCTCGACGACGACCTGCCGGACCGTTGCACTGTCGTCCCGTTCCCGGCCGGCGTCGACGTCCACGCGGTGGGCGTCACCCTCGCGTCGCGTCCCGATTCGGCGCTCGGCCGGCTCGCGGGCGACCTGCTCGTGACGTTCGACAGCGCCGGCTCCCGTGGTCACGCCACCCGGGAACTGCCGTCGGACGGGGTCCTGCACTTCGGCGGCCTGCACCACTTCGACCTGCTCGACCACCCCGCCGTCTACGACGCGCTCCGTGCCTGGCTCGGCTGAGACGCTGCGGGCCGCCGCGCTCGCCGACGGGTTGACGCTGCGCGACGACGCGATGTCGCTCGCCGAACTCGACGGGCTGCTGTCGGCCTGGCGTCACGACGGCGTGGCCCGGCCGTGGCTCCCGACCGACGTCGCCGACTACCTGGCGCTGGTGCTGCTCGCCGACGTGCCGTCCGCTGTGGCCGGCCCCGATTCGACGGTGGTGCTCTCGGACGGCCACGTCGTCGACACCGTCGCGCTGGTCGCCGAGCGGCTGGCGCGTCCCAACGCCGACCTCCGTGGTGTGGTCCGCGAGGTCCACGCCCGCCCGGTGCGCCGGAAGCGCTGGTGGCGCCGGGGGTGAGCCGGGCCGTCGTCGTCCGTGGGTGGTCACTTCCGCCATGATGTGGTCAGTTCGAAC
>CAXUNA010000479.1:0-3513 GCA_964252095.1 uncultured Jatrophihabitans sp.
CTCCCGGCCACTCGCCGCCGGCGTGAACTCGCCCTGGGTGACCTGGCCCGCGGCACCGAGCCGGTCGAGGGCGGTGGTGACGACTGCGGTGCCGAGCCCGAGGCGGGCCGCGACGTCGGCGGCGACGAACGGCGGGTGGGTGCGCGCGTACCTCGAGACGAGGTCGCCGAGCGGGTCGCGCACCGGCTCGGTGAACACCTCGGGCACGCCGACGGGCAACGCGGCGCCGAGCGCGTCGCGCACCCGGCCGGCGTCCTCGATCGCGAGCCAGCGTTCCTCGCCGGCGATCCGCACCCGGATGGCCCGGCGTTCGGCCTCGAGATCGGCGAGGTCGTGGGCGGTGGCGCCGCGGGCGACCGCCTCGGCCGTGGTGAGGTCGCCCAGGCCGCGCAGCATGTCGTGCACGGAGTCCTTGCCGCGGGCGTGGCGGTCGTCGGGCAGCCGCTGCAGTTCGGCGGCGACCGTGGCGATGGAACCGGCGTCGAGCAGCTCCCGCAGTTCGGTGCTGCCGAGCAGTTCGGCGAGCAGCCCGGCGTCGAGGGAGAGGGCCTGCGCGCGGCGTTCGGCCAGCGGGGCGTCGCCCTCGTACAGGAACATGCCGACGTACCCGAACAGCAACGAGCGGGCGAACGGCGAGGGCTGCGAGGTCTCGACCTCGACCACCCGGACCGACCGCTTCGCGAGGTCCTTCATCAACCCGGCGAGACCCGGGACGTCGAAGACGTCCTGGAGGCACTCGCGCATCGCCTCGAGGATGACCGGGAACGAGCCGTACTCCCCGGCGACCTGCAGCAGCTGGTTGGCCTTCTGGCGTTGTTGCCACAGCGGCGTGCGCCGACGCGGGTCGCGCTTGGGCAGCAGCAGCGACCGGGCCGCGCACTCGCGGAACCGGCTCGCGAACAGGGCCGACCCGCCGACCTCGGCGGTGACCAGCGGTTCGATCTCGTCGGCGTCGAACAGCACGAGGTCGGAACTCGGCACCTCGCCGTCGGTGTCGGGCAGCCGGATGACGATGCCGTCGTCGGAGTGCATGGACTGCACCTCGATGCCGTACCGCTCGCGCAGGCGCGCACCGATGGCGAGGGCCCACGGCGCGTTGACCGGGGCCCCGAACGGGGAGTGCACGACCAGCCGCCAGTCGCCCAGTTCGTCGCGGAACCGCTCGACCACCAGCGTGCGGTCGTCGGGGACGTGGCCGGTGGCGTCACGCTGCTCGCGGACGTAGCCGAGCAGGTTGGTGACCCCCCACTCGTCGAGGCCCGCCCGCGTCGCCCGGGCCGCGGCGTCGACGTCCGACGACGCGGCCAGCTCGCGGACGAACGCACCGAGGGCCCGGCCGAGCTCGACGGGCCGTCCGGGCGAATCGCCTTTCCAGAAGGGCATCTTGCCGATCTCGCCCGGCGCGGGCGTGACCCGGACCTGGTCGTGGGTGATCTGCTCGATCCGCCACGAGGACGACCCGAGCAGGAACACGTCACCGACCCGCGACTCGTAGACCATCTCCTCGTCGAGTTCGCCGACCCGCCGCCCCGGCCCCTCGCCGCTGGCGAGGAACACGCCGAACAGCCCGCGGTCGGGGATGGTGCCGCCGGAGGTGACGGCGAGCCGCTGCGCACCGGGGCGGGCGGTGAGGTTGCCGGTGACGCGGTCCCACACGATGCGCGGGCGCAACTCGGCGAACGCGTCGGACGGGTAGCGCCCGGCGAGCATGTCGAGCGTCGCCTCCAGCGCCGAACGCGGCAACGACGCGAACGGCGCGGCGCGGCGCATCAACGCCTCGACCTCGTCGACGGTCATCTCGTCCATGGCGACCGCGGCGACGATCTGCTGGGCCAGCACGTCGAGGGGGTTGCGGGGGTACCGCAGCTCCTCGATCTGGCCGGTGCGCATGCGTTCGGCGACCACGGTGCACTCGACCAGGTCGCCCCGGTACTTCGGGAAGATGACGCCCTGGCTCACGGCGCCGACCTGGTGACCCGCGCGGCCCACCCGCTGCAACCCCGACGCCACCGATGGTGGTGACTCCACCTGGATCACCAGGTCGACCGCACCCATGTCGATGCCGAGTTCGAGCGAGGACGTCGCCACCACCGCGGGGAGTTGGCCGGCCTTGAGCTGTTCCTCGACGACGGACCGCTGCTCCCGTGACACGGAGCCGTGGTGTGCCCGGGCCACGACCACCGATCCCGGGCCGTCGCCCCCGCGGGCCGCGACCGTGTCGGGCAGCCCCCGACCCGATCCGGCCTGCGCCATCACCTGGGCAGGCGGGCGCTGACCGGTGGCGGGCTCCGGTGTCTGGGCGAGCTCCAACGCCTCGATGCGCTCGTTCTCCAGCTCGTTCAGACGCGCGGTGAGGCGTTCGGCCAGCCGCCGCGAGTTCGCGAACACGATGGTGGAGCGGTGGGACTCGATGAGGTCGAGCACGCGTTCCTCGACGTGCGGCCAGATCGACGCGCGCCGTTCGCCGCCCGCCGCCGGTCCGGAGTGGTCGCCGGTGGGCTCACCGAGCTGCGACATGTCCTCGACCGGTACGACGACCGAGAGGTCCCACTCCTTGCGGTTCTTCGGCTGCACGATCGTCACCTTGCGGCCGCCGGCGAGGAAGGTCGACACCTCGTCGACAGGACGCACGGTCGCGGACAGGCCGATGCGCTGTGCGACGGTCTCGCCGATCTCCTCGCGAAGGGCGTCGAGCCGCTCGAGGGAGACGGCCAGGTGGGCGCCGCGTTTGGTGCCGGCGACGGCGTGTACCTCGTCGACGATCACGGTGTCGACCCCGCGCAGTGACTCGCGCGCCTGCGAGGTCAGCAGCAGGAACAACGACTCGGGCGTGGTGATGAGGATGTCCGGCGGGCGCCGGTTGAACATCCGGCGTTCGTCGGCCGGGGTGTCGCCGGTCCGCATGCCGACCGTGACGTCGGGTTCGGGGAGGTCGAGCCGGCCCGCGGCCTGGCGGATGCCGGCGAGCGGCGAGCGCAGGTTGCGTTCGACGTCGACCGCAAGGGCCTTCAACGGGCTGACGTAGAGGACCCGGCACCGGCGCCGCGGGTCCTCGGGGACCGGAGCCGCCGCCAGCCGGTCGAGGGAGGACAGGAACGCGGCGAGGGTCTTGCCGGAGCCCGTGGGCGCGACGACCAGGGTGTGGTCACCGCGGGCGATCGACTCCCACGCGCCGCTCTGCGCCTCGGTCGGGCCGGTGAAGGCACCGTCGAACCAGGCCTGGGTGGCCGGCCCGAACCCGTGTCCGCTCATGGTGTCGAGTCTGCCCCGACCCTCTGACAACTTCCGTCGTCGTTCGCTCCGGGGTGCAACGTCCGGGCCAGGGTCTCGACGGCGTCCACGAGGTTGGGCCCGGGTTGCGCGAGGTCGGCGACGACGACCCGACGTCGGCGCAACTGCTCCGGCAGCAGCGCGGCCTGCTCCCACGCCTGCTCGGCCGACGTGCCGCACGGCGAGAGCACCACCACCTCGGGGTCGCTCGCCACCGCGGTGTCCCAGGTCGTCGGGCCGCTC
>CAXUNA010000480.1:0-3513 GCA_964252095.1 uncultured Jatrophihabitans sp.
CGGCCGCCTCGAGGTACTGGGTGGGGAGCAGCACGGTGGGCCCGGCGTCCGCGAGCTCCCGGACCACGTCCCACGTCTCCCGCCGGCCGCGCGGGTCGAGGCCGGTGGTGGGTTCGTCGAGGAAGAGCACCTGCGGCGAGCCGACCAGCGACGCCGCGATGTCGACCCGGCGCCGCATGCCACCGGAGTAGGTCCCGACCCGCCGGTCCGCGGCCTCCCCGAGTTCGAACCGGTCGAGCAGGTCGCCGGCCCGGGTGCGGGCGTCGCGCCGGCCGAGACCCGCGAGCCGCGCGAGGACCACGAGGTTCTCCCGCCCGCTGAGCAGCTCGTCGAGCGCCGCGTACTGCCCGGTCAGCGCGAGTGAGCGCCGGGCGGCCGCGCGGTCGGTCACGACGTCGTGACCGGCCACCAGCGCGCGGCCGGAACCGGGCCGCGACAACGTCGCCAGGATGCGCACCGTGGTGGTCTTGCCGGCGCCGTTCGCGCCGAGCAGCGCGTGCACGCCGCCCGCCGGGACGTCGAGGTCGACGCCCCGCAGCACCTCGACGTGGCCGTAGCTCTTGGTCAGTGCCTGAGCCGTGATCATCAACTGCCTCCTCAACTGTGTATGACGTACGCAGTGTGTATGGTGTACACAGTTCACGACGTCGATGTCAAGAGGAGCCGATGAGCGAGCCGGAACTGCCGCCCAGCCTGCTGGCGGCGTGGGGGAGGGAGCCCCGCGGCGGGCGCGGTCCGCGTCGCGCCCTGTCCCTCGAGCAGGTCCTCGACGGCGGCATCGCGGTCGCCGCCCGTGACGGGCTCGAGGCCGTCTCGATGGCGCGGGTGGCCGCCGAGATCGGGCTCTCACCCATGGCGCTGTACCGGTACGTCGCCTCGAAGGACGAACTGCTCGAGCTGATGGTCGACCGTGCGCTGGGTTCGCCACCTCCGCGGCCGGCGCGCGAACGCAGTTGGCGCGCCGGGATGACCCGCTGGGCCACCGGTGTCCGTGCCGCCTACCTGGCCCAGCCCTGGACGCTCAAGGTCGCGATCACCGGCGCGCCCACCGGGCCGAACAACGTGGCGTGGATGGAGAGCGCGCTCGCGGCCATGCGGTCCACCGGCCTGACGTACACCGAGAAGATGTCGTGCCTGCTGCTGGTCTCGGGTTTCGTGCGCAGCGATGCCACTCTCGCCAGCGACGTCACGGCCGCGCAGCGACACGGCGGACCGGTGCCCGACTACGGCGTCGTGCTGACCTCACTCACCGCTCCCGACCGGTTCCCCGAGATCCATTCCGCGCACGCCGACGGGGCGTTCAGCGACGACGTCGCCGACGGCTTCGAGGGGGAGTTCGAGTTCGGGCTGGCCCGGTTGCTCGACGGCATCGGCGTGCTGGTGGAGCGTCGCAGGCCGTCGTGATCCACACGTCCGGGCGGCGGGCGGGCGGTGCCGCTCAGGCGGTGGAGTCGCCCCCGCCGCCACCGGACGGCGTGATCCGGACGACGCGGTCGTCGTCGGCGACCGGCGTGCCCTTGCCGTCCTTGTTCGACGTCGTGACCCACAGCGACCCGTCGGGGGCGGCGACGACCGTACGTAGCCGCCCGTAGGTGTTCTTCACCGTCGCCGTGAACGTTCCGACCCGCACGGTCGTGCCGCCGGGCGCCGCGATGTCGGCGCCGAGCAGCGACCTGCCGTCGAGCGAGGTGAGGAACAACTGGTTGCCCTGGACCGCGCACCCGCCCAGACCCGTCGACCCGGCCGGCAGCTTCGCGACCGTGCCGGACAGTGCGCCGCCCGGGTCCGCGGCCTGCACCTCGCCCGAACCCGTCGCGCCGACCAGCAGGGTCGCGCCGACCGGGCCGCCGTCGTCGACCGGCGCCGAGCAGAACGCCTCGGCGCCCGTCAGCCCCGACGTGTAGCCCGGCGAGCCCGACGTGGGGTCGTCGGCAGCGGGCCGCCCCACGTCGTCGTAACGCAGGACCTTGCCGTTCAGCGAGGTCGGGGTGACCGGCTGCCCCGCGGTGCCCGTCGCGATGAGCAGGTCGCCGGCGGCGTCGAAGGCGATCCGCCCGGCGTTGCCGGTCGGGCCCTTCGGGATGCCGGTCAGCACGGTGGTGACCGCCCCGCCGAGCGAGAACGTGACGACGCTGTTGCCCGTCGCGGTGGTGACGTACGCGTAGACCAGGCCGGTCTCGGAGAACGTGGGGCCGATCGCGAGGTCGAGCAGGCCGCCGTCGCCGGTGGCGTCGAGGCCGGTGACCGTCTCGACGACCGGCGTGGGCTGCCCCGCCTGCGGCTGCACCTGCAGCACCCGCCCGGTGGTCCGCTCACCGACCAGGCCGGTGCCGTCGGGCAGCAGCACCAGGCCGTAGGGCTGGGTCAGCTTGGGGGCGAGCACGTTGGGGGCGGGACCGCTGCTCGAGGGGTTCGGTGACGGCGACTGGCCGGGCGAGCCCGGTGACTGCGGGTTCGCCGGCGACGACGGCGCGACCGGCGCCGACTGCGACGGGGTCGGCGCGTTCGGCTCGGCGGCGTACGGGGCGTCGGGTTTGGGCTGCCAGTCCGGCGCCTGCGCCGCGGCCGTGCCGCACGCGGTCAGCGCGAGCGACGCGAGACCGAGCAGGACGACGGGTCGGAGACGGGCGGCCACGCCCCCAGTGTGCCGGGCGGGGACGAACGGCGCGCTGAACGCCCGGTGTTCTGCGATATCACCTACCTCCGGCCCGGTCGAGGCGGTGCCCGAAGGGGCCTGGATCGCCCGTAGCGCTGGGTCGGGGGCGTTCCCGATGAGAGGTTTCGGCGGCATCCCCCGTCCGCGACCTCCCGGTCGCGCCCCGACCCGTCAGCACCCACGATCGAGGAGTTCCATGTCCCAGCAACACTCCAGGTGGCGGCGGGCCGTGCCCGTCGCGACGTTGGCCTTCCTGACCACCGCCGGCCTCGCGAGCGCCGCGACCGCGGCGGCCGACCCACTGGGTCCCTCGGGAGCCGCGAAGGGCACCGCGGCCGCCGCGGTGCCGGTGCGGCTGGACGCCGGGTGCACCCTGAGCCCGTCCCTGACGACGAAGACCGAGCAGGCCTCGTGCCTCGGCGTCGGCGCCACGCTCTCGTCCGTCCCCGCGGTCGGGCAGACCGCGACACTGACGGTGACGGTCAAGGCCGGCCGGGTCGAGAAGGCCACCGCGGTGACCGTCGACCTGCCCACCAACCTCGCGTTCGCCGACGGCACGAAGGCCACCCCGGCCGTCACCGGCGCAGGCCGCAGCACGCGTGCCACCCTCGCGACGGTCGACCTGGCCGCCGGGCAGACGACCACCTTCACCCGCACCGTGAAGGCCCTCGGGACCGGGTCCGGCGAGATCGCGGCCCGCGCGCTGGCGGTCGTCGACAAGGGCCGCACCGACGGTGGCGCCGACTACGTCCACCTCACGGTCGGCACGACCGCTGCGACCTCCCGCACCGGGATCGCCGCGACCGCCGCGAGCCACGCCGTGGCCACGATCTCCTCCCCGGCCGCGGCCCCCGTGG
>CAXUNA010000481.1:0-2835 GCA_964252095.1 uncultured Jatrophihabitans sp.
AGTTCGAGCCGTCGGAGAAAACAATGATGGTTTTGCCGGCGCCGGGCGTGCCCACGCCGTCGTCGGGTTCGACCGGCGCAGCCTCACCCGGAGCCACCGACGGCCCCGGATCCGCCGTGGCTGCCGGGTCGACCGCGGCGGGCGCCGATCCCGTCTGCTGCGCGTCTGACCCGATCTGCTCGGACATCCCGCCGACCGTCCTCTCCCGTGTTGCGTGTTCGCGACCCTGACGGGTCCCCGGTCCGACCTCCGCCCGACCCCGCTCACCCCGTGAAGGGCCTCCGGTAACGTCCCGGCGGGCGGGGCGTGAGATGGCGCCCGTCGCCACAGTAGTGAGCCCGACCGACAGTTCCGCGCGCCCGCGCCGGACCGGTCCCCACCGGAAGGCAGGCACCGTGGCCACCAAGCAGGAGTGCGAGACGGCGTTCGCGCAACTCGCGGACAAGCTCGGTCAGGTCGACGAGAAGACCCGCAAGAAGGTGGTCCTCGACCGGTCGATCTCGGCGACGATCACCGACCTGCAGACCAGCTTCCAGGGGCGCCTGCGCGACGGCGGCCTCCACGACATCGAAGAGGTCCCGAAGGCCGACGCCCAGGTGAAGCTGACCATGTCGAGTGACACCCTCGTCGCCCTCACCGACGGGTCTCTCGGCTTCGCCTCCGCCTGGGCCACGGGCAAGCTCAAGATCGATGCCAGCGTGATGGACCTGCTCAAGCTCCGTTCGTTGTTCTGACCGTCCCGATCCCCCACGCCGCCACCACCTGGGCGGCCGCGGCGTCGCCCGCCTCGACCGTCGCGACGGCACCGTCGTCCCGGCACCTCCACACGGCCGGGGCGACCAGTCGCAGCGCATCGAGCTCGTCGTCGTGCGACTCCCCAGACGCTCTATCGGATCCGGACTCCGAGGCGGTCAGCCGCACGCGCCCGTCGACCACCGCGGCGGACCACCGCCCGAGCGTGCGCCGGGTCACCGCCGCGTCGGACCAGTCGACCTCGGGGTGGGCCGTGAGCAGCCCCCCGACGTCGCGCGCGACGTGGTCCGGTCGTTCGCCGACGCCGGCGCCGAGCAGACCGGCGGCGTCGGTGACGCCCGAGAGCACGAGCAGGCTGGGGGCGCCAGCGCGCACGGCACCCTCGATGTCCGTGTCGAGCCGGTCCCCGACCACCACCGGGTGCGCGGCCCCCGAGCGGTCGACCGACTCCCGGTGCATCGTCGGGTCGGGCTTGCCGGTGGCCACCGGCTCGAACCCGAACGCGTAGGTGAGCACGTGCACCAGCGACCCGTTGCCCGGCAACGCGCCGCGCTCACTCGGGATGGTCCGGTCCAGGTTGGTGGCCACCCAGCGTGCGCCGGCTCGGATCGCCACCGCGGCCTCGGCGAGCAGGGTCCACCCGACCTCCGGTGCGAATCCCTGGACGACCGCGGTGACCGGTTCGCCGGTCTCCGGGTCGAGGGCGGTCGACACCGGCCGCAGCCCGCGGTCGAGCAACGCCTGCCGCAGACCCTCCCCACCGACGACCAGCACGGCCGCACCGGCCGGCACGACACCGGCGAGGTGGCGCGCCGCGGCCTGCGCCGAGGTCGTGACCTCGTCCGCGGTGGCCGGGACGCCCATGCCGGTCAGCCGGTCGGCCACCGCCTGCGCCGTCCGTGACGCGTTGTTGGTGACGAACGCGAGGCGCATCCCGGCGGAGCGGGCCTGCTCGAGGGCTTCCGGACCTCCCGCCACCGGGTGTTCGCCGACGTAGACGACGCCGTCGAGATCCAGCAGCGCGACGTCGTAGATCTCGGCCAGGGGGCGCTCGGAGCCGAGCAGGCGTGGACTCACCGGGCCAGCTTCCCAGGTGACGCCGCCCGCCCTCCCCGGGCGGGCAATCCGTGGCACGCCGATAGCATCGCGGCTCGTGACCGACGCCCCGGCTCCCCGACCTCCGGCCAGCGCCGGTCTCTCGCTCCGCCCGTTCCGGGCGCGGCGGTACACGGACGGCGGCGCGCTCGCCGATCTGCTCTCCCCGCCCTACGACGTGATCGACGACGAGGAGCGCGCCCAGCTGGTCGCCCGGGACCCGCGCAACGTCGTCACCGTGATCCTGCCGCGCGCCGACGACGGCGGCGATCCCTACGCGGAGGCGGCGACCACCCTCGCGACGTGGGCGGCAGAACCCGGCGGACCGGTGCTGGGCCTCGACCCCGCGCCCGCGCTGTACGTCTACGAGATGAGCTCGGGACAGGGCACCACCCGCGGTGTGGTCGGCGCGGTGGAACTGCGTGACCCCGCCGACGGCGTGATCCTGCCGCACGAGAACGTCATGGCCGGTCCGGTCGCCGACCGGTTGGCCCTCATGGAGGCCACCGACGCCAACCTCGAGCCGATCTACCTCGTCTACCCCGGCGGCGGTGCGACGAGCGCGTTGGTCGCCGCCGTCGACGAGCCCGACAGCGGCGCCACCGTTCTCGCGAACGTGACGACACCGGACGGCGTCACGCACCGGCTGTGGGCCGTGACCGATCCGCAGGCCCACGCCGACGTCGCGGCCGATCTCGCCGGGCACACCGCGGTGATCGCCGACGGTCACCACCGCTACGCCACCTACCGCGAGCTGCAGGCCCGCCGCCGGGCCGAGCGCGGCGCCGGCGCCTGGGACCACGGTCTGACGCTGCTGGTCGACACCTCGGCCTACGGCGCGCAGGTCGAGGCGATCCACCGCGTGCTGCCGGGCGTGACGCTCGACGCCACCGTGCGTCGGCTCCGGGCGCCGGGCGACGCGCCGGCGGTGACGGTCACTCCGGTGGCCGACCCCCAGCAGGCGTTGCAGCAGCTCGAGCAGCGCGC
>CAXUNA010000481.1:2845-3511 GCA_964252095.1 uncultured Jatrophihabitans sp.
GGAACCGCCGTCGTGCTGAGCGACGACACCGGCGCGGTGGTGGTGGACGGGCTGCGCTCGCCGACGGTCGAGCTCGGTTCCGACCTCGACGTGGTGGCGGTCCACCGAGACCTCATCGAGCGGCGGCTCGGGCTGGCGGACACGGTGGACACGGTGCGGTACGCGCACGACGTGGACGAGGCGCGAGCCCTCGCCCGGACGACCGGTGGTGTGGCCGTGCTGCTGCGCCCGACCCCGGTGGACGCGGTCATGGACGTGGCCCGGGCGGGCGGGCGCATGCCCCGCAAGTCGACGCTGTTCGTGCCGAAGCCCGCCTCCGGTCTGCTGCTGCGTCGGTTCGACGACCAGGCACCCGACGCCTGAGAACCGACACGGCGCGCGACGCCTCACCCCGCCGCATCCGCTGCCGTTGCCGCCGACCGGCGGACCACGGTCACCCGGTCGACCACCACCTCGTAACGGCTGGCCGGACCTCCCGCGGAGCGCCAGAAGCGCCGGGTGAGGGTTCCGCCGACCTCCACGACCGATCCCACCGCGAGCCGGTCGAGCCGCGCCGCCAGTTTCGCCACGCCGGTGGAGCAGTCGACGGCGTCGACGACCCGCCGGGCCGCCGCCGCACCGGCGCGCGGCTTGCGTGGCGCCGGCCGCTCGACGGTGACCCGGAAC
>CAXUNA010000482.1:0-2385 GCA_964252095.1 uncultured Jatrophihabitans sp.
GTGCCAGGACGGCTGCCGGGTGGCCGGGATCGCGATCGCCCGCCCGGTCCTCGACAGCACGCCGCTGCGCCTGGACCTGCGGATCGGGTCGCTCACCACCGCGAACGGGGACGCCGTGGCCCTCGGACCCGGTTCGGCCTGGGGGTCCCTGCCGGACACCGACATCGTGCCGGGCACCGGTACCGCCCCGTCGATGACGGTGTCCGACGGCGCGAGCCCCTCGGGTCTCACCCTCGCCGCGGTCGATTCCGGCGCGGACGCCGTGGCCCAGCACCTCGACGTCCCGATCGCCACGCCCGCCCTCGCCGCGGGCGCACCGCCGACCGTCACCGACGCGTCCGGCGCCGTCACGGCCGCCACCCTCTCCGGCGGGGCGCACGCGGTGCAGGTCGTCGGCTCGGTGTCGTTCGCCCCGCAGATCGGGAGTCCCGTCCTGCTCGTCGACATCGACCTCGCCGCGCGGGTCAGCCCCGCACTCGACATCACAGCGGCACCTGCGGTCTGGCTCGGCGCCGACGACCCGTCCCGCGAGGCCGCGCTGGTCGCGGCACTGCGCGCGAAGGGCGTCGACGTGCAGACCCGGTCGAGCAGCGCCGCCCTGCGCGGCGCGTACAGCCGGACGGCGCCGGGATGGTCGAACCAGTTCGCGCTCATCGTGGGTGTTCTCGCCGAGTTGCTGGCGGTGCTGCTGGTCGTGTTGGTCGTCCTCACCGGCCGCCGGGTGCGCCAGCGCGACCTCGCCGGGCTGCGGCTCGTCGGCATCGATCGACGCACGCTGCAACGATCGTCACTGTGGGAGTTGGGGTTGCTCGTCGCGGTGGGCATGGTCGGCGGGGTGGCCGCCGGGTTGATCGGGGTCAAGCTCTCGCTGCCGTCGGTGCCCGTGTTCGTCGACGTCTCGCCGGTGCCCATCCCGGTGGTCCACCCGCTGGAGTGGGTGTGGCTGGCCGGGGCCGTCGTGCTCGGGGTGGTGCTGCTGGTGCCGACCGTCGTCACGGTCACGCGTCGGTTGGTCGCCGGTGCGGGGCCGGCCCGGGTCACGGGGGACGGACGATGACACACGCCGCAGTCGGGGTGTCCGACGCCGCCGACGCCGAGGTCGTCGCGCGCGGCCTGGCCGTCTCGGCGCGGCGCCTCGTGCACATCTACCGCATCGAGGGCAACGACGTCGTGGCGCTCACCAGCGTCGACCTCGAGGTCGCGGCCGGGCAGGTGGTGGCGCTCGTCGGGCCGTCGGGATCGGGCAAGTCGACCCTGCTGACGCTGCTCGCCGGGTTGCAGCGTCCGAGCGCGGGCGCGCTGGTGGTGGGCGACGTCGACCTCGCCCGCGCCGACGAAGCCGCCCGCGACCGGTTGCGCGCGACCGAGGTGGGCGTGCTGCTGCAGGGAGCAGGTCGCAATCTGTTGCCCTATGCAACGCCGGTGCAGAACATCACGCAGGCGCAGGCGACGGCGCGTCGGCTGGGCAGGTCGCTGCCGTCACCGCACGAAGTCCTCGACCTGGTCGGCGCGGCCGACCTCGCCGACGCGCGGCTCTCGACGTTGCCCCCGGGACTCGTCCAGGTGGTCGCGGTCGCGGTGGCGACCTCCGCCCTGCCCGGGTTGCTGCTCGCCGACGAACCGACCAGCCAGCTCGACCACGCCCACCGTGACGACGTCCTCGCCGCCATCCGTGCGGTCAACGACGCCGTGGGCACCACCGTCCTGCTCGTGACCCACGACCTCGAGGGCGCGAACCGGCTGCCGCGGCAGATCACCATCCGCGACGGCCGGATCGGCGCCGAGGGACTCGGCGCGGCCGAGCTCGCCGTGGTCGGCGGTGACGGCACGGTGCAACTGCCGCCGGACATCGCCGCCGCGTTCCCGCCGGGTTCACTGTTGCGGGTGCGTCGGTTGCCGGGCGGGGAGATCGTGCTGGAGTCGACGGCGTCCGACGCGGCCGTCGACGTCGAGGGTGGGTCATGACGGGGATCCAGGCTCGCGGGCTCGTCGTGCGCTACGGCGAGGTGACCGCGGTGGCGGGGGTCGACGTCACCGTGGCGCCGGGCCGACTGCTCGCGGTGACCGGCCCGTCCGGCGCGGGCAAATCGTCGTTGCTGACGGCGCTCGCGGGCCTGCGTGCGCCTGCGTCGGGCTCGGTGTCCGTGGGCGACGACGTGCTGCGCGACCACGACGACGCCGTGGCGCGCGGTGTCGTGATCGTTCCCCAGGGCAACGGTCTGGTCCGGGTGCTCACCGCGGCCGAGAACATCGCAGTGGCCGTGCTCGGGCGGCGCGACGACGTTCCCGCAGTGGTGGCGGCGGCGCTCGCCGGCGGGGGGCTCGCCGGCGCCGCCGGGCCGACCGCGATCGACATGGTCGCGAACGCGCTGCTGTTCTACGGGC
>CAXUNA010000482.1:2395-3260 GCA_964252095.1 uncultured Jatrophihabitans sp.
CGTGGGGCTCGACGGCGCCGCCGGGCAGTTGGTCGAGGAACTCTCGGGTGGCCAACAGCAACGACTGGCCGTCGCCCGTGGCCTGGCCCAGCGCGGAGACGTCCTGCTCGCCGACGAGCCGACCAGCGAGCTCGACGCCGGCAACCGCGAGCGGGTGGTCGCGTTGCTGCGCGCCGAGGCCGACCGCGGTGCCGCGGTGGTGTTCGCCACCCACGACCCCGACGGCGCCGCCGCCTGCGACGCCGAGCTTCGCCTCGACGACGGCGTCGCGACCTGGGTGCGCGGCTTCGACGCCTAGCGAGACGGGCGCGGCCCGATCCGGACGGGACTCGTCCGCCGGGCCGGGGACGAGCACCGGCGGTCAGCTGGCCGGCGGCGAGCCGAGAATCGCTCGTGATTCGTTGGCCTTGGTCATGTCGGTGTCGCGTCTCGGCCGTCGCCGACATCATCATGGCGTGATGGGCGGTTCGGGGCCTCCGGGCTGACAGGTGCAGGTGGAGTCGACCTCGTGTCTCGTCGGGAGGACTCCGCGACATGGCCCACGCCGCCGAGGCGAGCCGCGGCCATCCGCACGTCCGTCGACACCGCTCTCACCGCCATGAACCAGCAGCTCACGGCGACCTCGAGGTGTCTGCGATGTCCCGAGACATCACCTGTCTGCGGTGTCCCGAGATTCCACACACCTCCGCGTCCGTGTGATATTATCGAACACGTGACCGTATCTGTCGTGGACCGCCTCGCGCGGATCCGTGCGCTGGAGCAACAGCGGTCGGTCATCGCCGCCGAACAGGCCGCCGAGGTCGCGGCCCTCGCCGCGGAGCGCCCGGCCCCCCTCGAGGTGGAGATCGCCACCCTCGCCCCGCCC
>CAXUNA010000482.1:3270-3505 GCA_964252095.1 uncultured Jatrophihabitans sp.
TTGCGCCACGGGGGGGGGGGGGGGGGGGGGGGGCCGGCGCCGGCGCGAGGAGGTCGAACGGCAGCTGGTCGCCGACGTCGGCCTGGCCCGGCGGATCAGCCCGTGGCGGGCGCAACGGTTCGTCACCTGGGCGTGCACCGCCCCCGTCGACACCCCTGAGACGTTCGCGTTGCTGCAGACCGGCGCGTTGTCCGAGCGGCGGGCGCAGAACGTCGCGCAGATCGTCACCCCGCTC
>CAXUNA010000483.1:0-3486 GCA_964252095.1 uncultured Jatrophihabitans sp.
ATCATCCGCTCACGGATCACCTCGACCACCTGTCGCCGCAGGGCCTCGGCGTGATCCCGCACCCCCCGCGCGTCTCCCGCCCCGGTGCCACCTCCGCCGTCACCCTCACCGCCGCCACCGGAACCGCCGCCCGCACCAGGGGTTCCGCCCGTCAGCTGGGCGACCGCCTCGGCCAACCGCAGCCCGCGCAGCGTCCACTCCTCGTACATCACACCGGCCACCCGGCGACCCGGTTCGAAGCGCGCGAACTCCGTCACCGCCTGCTCGGCGATCCGCCGCGCCAGCGCCTGCGACCCGCTCTGCAGCACCGCCCGCACCGCGTCGTCGAGATCCAGCGGGAGGTCGTCGTCGACGCCCGTCGACCCGTCCGCCGCACGAGACCAAGCGGAGCCGGCCGTCCGGAAGAACAGGTCGAAGACGTCGTCGAAGACCGCGAGGTGGTCGGCGTTCTTGACCAGGGTCGCGCCGAGCTCGGTGTGCAACCGCGAGCGGTGCGACAGATCGGTCCCGGCGACCGCGCGCATCGCGTCGACGCGTTCGACCATCGACACCGGCAGCCCGCGGGTCCGCAGCTCGTCCACGAACTGGTGCAACCGCTGCTCGAGCGGGAGCCGCCCGACGGCGCTCACCACCGCTTCGCGAGCTCGCGGCCCGCGGTGTCGATGTCCTCCTGGTACTTCAGCAGCACGTTGAGGGCGAGCGAGGCGACCGACACGTCGAGCTCGGCGCTGCCGAGCAGCTGCAACGACTGCGCGAGGTCGATGGACTCCGACACCGACGGCGGTTTCCGCAGCGTGAGGCCCCGCAACCGCTCGACCAACGCGACCAGTTCGGTCGCGAGTGCCACCGGCAGATCCGGCACGTGCTGGCGCACGATGTCGCGTTCGAGCTCGGCCGTGGGGTAGCCGAGGTACAGGAACAGGCACCGGCGCTTGAGCGCCTCGGACAGGTCGCGGGTGCCGTTGGAGGTCAGGAAGACGATCGGGACGTGCCGAGCCTCGATCCGGCCGAGTTCCGGGACCGTGACCTGGTGCTCGGCGAGCACCTCGAGGAACAACGCCTCGGTCTCGGCGTCGATCCGGTCGACCTCGTCGACCAGCAGCACGGTGGGATCGACGGACCGGATCGACTCCAGCAGCGGACGGGCGAGCAGGAACCGCTCGGCGAAGATGCCGGCGCCGTCGGTGGTCACCGCGTCGGCGTCGAACCCGGCCACGTCACGCGCGGCCTGGATCCAGAGCAGCTGCTTGCGGTAGTCCCACTCGTAGAGGGCCTTGGACTCGTCGATGCCCTCGTAGCACTGCAGCCGCACCAACCGGCGACCGGCGAGCTCGGCCACCGACTTCGCCAGTTGCGTCTTGCCGGTGCCCGCCGGTCCTTCGACGAGCACCGGTTTACCGAGCCGCGCCGCGAGGCTCACGACGCCCGCCGTGCGGTCGTCGGCGAGGTAGCCCACACCGGCCAGCGCGACGCGCAACGCGTCCGGGTCGGCGAACACGTCGGCGCCGGCATCATCGGCGGACGGGGACACGGCGGCGGACAGAGCGGCCAACGACGGCCTCCCCTTCTCAGATCTGGATCGCGGGTCGGGACGGGTGTTCCGGGTCGATTGTCACCGACGCCGTCCCGGCCGGTGCGGCGGAGACGCTCAGACCGCGCGCGGCGGGCTCGGGCGGGCCCATCCCCGGACGACGTCGTGCAGCGCAACGTCGGCGATCGCCCAGTGCGGGAAGCAGAAGTTGTGGGAACCCGGGAAGACGACGTGGGGCGCGCCGGCGGCCTCGGCCAACCGACGGGACCATCCCGGCGGGGCGAACGCGTCGTGCCGGCCGGTCATGGTCACGACCGGCGGGACGAGACGCCGGACCGCGCGCTCGGGCTCGTCGGGGAGCGCATCGCGCAGGAACCGTAACAGCGGTCCACCGCCGCTGTGCAGGTACGCCGGCAGGACCTTCGGGAGTTCGGCCGGATCCTCGTGGGCCACCGTCGCGATCGTTGCACCCAGCAACCGCCACCAGTGACGCACCCGGGGGTCGAACGTCGGCCCGACCAGCACGACGCCTGTGATGTCCTGCGGTGCGCGCAGCGCCGCACGGATCACCGCCTGCGCGCCGGTCGAGTGCCCGACGAGCACCACCGGGCCCGGCTGCCGGGTCCCGATCCACGCGATCACGGCGGCGGCGACGCCGTCGAGGGTCGGTGGGCTGGACCGGGCGCGTCCCCACCGCCAACCGGGCAGGTCCACCACGCTCGCGCGGGTCCACGCGGACACGGCACCCGCCCACGGCAGCAGGTACCCGGGGGCGCCCAGCCCGGGCACGAACACCACCCCGGGCAGGTCGGCGGCGACGCCCGCGGACCAGGACCGCACCGGCCGGCCCGCCACGACGTCGACGGCTGCGACCAACCGGTCCGCCGGACGGTGCCGGGCGTGGCGAGACGTCACCGGCTCTTTCGTACCCGCAGCCGCCACACCCGTCCGACGGCCGCGATCAGCTGGGTGTAGCCGGGCGTCGGCCCGTGCCAGCCGAGGAAACCGCGTGGGCCCTGCGTCATCTCACCGGTGCCGACGTCGTACCGGCTGCCGTGCCACGGGCAGACCAGGCAGCCTTCGCTGTCGACGTGACCGCGACTGAGGTCGGCGAACTGGTGACGACACCGCCGCGACACCGCGAATTCGTTGCCGTGTGCAACACCGGCGGCCCACTGTCCTTCGCGGTGCACCTCGTCCGGCCGGGTCACGGGGTCACCGGCTGCAGCGCGGTGGCGAGCGCCTCACGGTCCTCGACGGTCACCGTGAGGTCGGGGTGCCGGAGCACACCCCACGGATCGAGGCCGCGTACCGGTTCGATGAAGGTGATCAGCAGGCCCTGCCGTCCGGTCGTCGCGAACGTCAGACCGCGGTTCGAGAACGACAGGTGCGCCGGACCGGCGGTCTTGGGGTACGCGAACGGGCCTGTGAACTCGACCGCGGCGATGTTGTCGAGCCCGGTCTGCACCGTCCAGGGCCCGAAGCGGGCGGTCATGTCGGTCTCGGTGGTCTCGACCGAGGCGGTGGTGTCGCGGACGCCGAACGCCCGCGCCGGGAGGCGGTAGGACCGTGCGAACTCGAAGCGGAAACGTCTCAACGGGAGCTCCTGTCGGACCGGAGCCGCGAGGGCGACTCCACGGCTGGCTCCCGGCGTGCCGTGGCCTCGACGTCACCGGGTGTCCTCTGCTGGCCTGCCCATCCCGCCGCGCGTTCGGACGCGTCGGAGGTCGTGGTTCGATCAGCCGGCGCGGTCGGCGAGCGTGACGTCGGCGACGAGCTGGTCGACCGCAGCACGGAGGCCCCGACCGGTGTAGACGGGGCCGGCGCCGTCGGTCAGCAGGGCGCCCGCCCGGGCGATGTCGCGGGCCGCCACCGGCGAGGCGCTGCGCAGAGCCGAGGCCAGTGCGGCGATCTCCGGTGCGGCCGCGTGGACCGCCCGTCGGGCGACCGGCACC
>CAXUNA010000484.1:0-3479 GCA_964252095.1 uncultured Jatrophihabitans sp.
GGCGCCGGGCCTGCGGTTGCGCCCGCTCGCGGTGGGGCTCTCGCGGCGCATCCAGCTGCTGACCCGCCCCGCCGCCGCCGGCCGCCCCGCGGTCGTCGCCCTCCGCGCCGCGATGATAGCCGCTGCCGCCGGCTAGTCCTCGACCGTCATGGCGCCGGTCATGATCGCGACGGCGTCCTGCATGGAGTGCGACCGCGGGGTGATGACGCCGGCCGAGCCGCCCAACCGTTGCACCTGGATACGGTCGGCGATGTCGAAGACGTTCGGCATGTTGTGGCTGACGAGGATGATGCCGAGGCCCTTGTCGCGCATCTCGCCGATCAGCCGCAGCACCTGGTTGGTCTCGCGGACGCCGAGGGCAGCGGTGGGTTCGTCGAGGATGACGACCTTGCTGCCGAACGCGCCGGCGCGCGCCACGGCCACCGCCTGCCGCTGACCGCCGGACAGCGTCTCCACGGTCTGGTGGATGTTCTGCAGGGTCTCGATGCCGAGGTCCTTGATGTCGTGCTCGGCCTGTTCGCGCATGGCCTTCTTGTCCATGACCCGGAACACCGAGCCCAGCACGCCCTTCTTGCGCACCTCGCGGGCGAGGAACAGGTTGCTGGTGATGTCGAGCGCCGGCGCGACCGCGAGGGTCTGGTAGACGGTCTCGATCCCCGCCGCCCGGGCGTCGTTGGTGCGGCGGAAGCTGACCGGCTTGCCGTCGACCAGCAGCTCGCCGCTGTCGGGGACCTCCGCGCCGGACAGGCACTTCATCAACGTGGACTTGCCGGCACCGTTGTCCCCGATGACCGCGAGCACCTCGCCCGGGTACAGCGTGAGGTCCACGCCACGCAGCCCGACCACCCGGCCGTAGGTCTTGACCAGCTGACGGGCCTCGAGGACCGGACTGCTGCCGCGTGCGCCCTGGCGCGCCGCGGGCTTCTCCACCGACGTGGTCATCCCTTCACCTTCCGGATCCACTGGTCGACCGACACCGCGAGGATGACGAGGATGCCGGTGGCCAGCACCTGGTAGTTCGGGTCGACGCCGGCGAGCGCGAGGCCGCTGTTGAACGTCTGCACGATGAGGGCGCCGATGAGGCTGCCGACGATCACGCCGCGACCACCGAACAACGACGTCCCGCCGATCACGACGGCCGTGATGGACAGCAGGTTGTAGTTCAGCCCGGCGTTGGGGTCACCGCCGCCGACGCGCCCGCAGACGATCCAGGCCGCCACCGCGACGCAGAAACCCGCGACGACGTAGGCCGAGAGCAGCACCCGCTTGGTCGAGATGCCGGCGAGCCGCGCGGCCTCGACGTCGTCACCGGTGGCGTAGAGGTGCCGGCCCCATGCGGTGTTCCGCATCGCGAACCCGATCACGACGTAGAGCAGCAGCATCAGCAGCACGCCGTAGGTGAGGCTGAAACTGCCGAGGGAGAAGGTCTTCCCGGTCCACAGCAGGAACGAGTCCGCGTCGACCGTGACGGTCTGGCCCTTGGCGTACAGCAGCGTCACGGCCGTGAAGATCGAGAACGTTCCGAGCGTGACGATGAACGGCGGCAGGTTCACCCGCGTGACGAGGATGCCGTTCACCAGGCCCGTCACCAGCGCGACGACCAGCCCCACGAGCAGCGCGAACACCGCCGGGACGCCCGAGTCGGCGACGAGTTTCGCCATCACCAACGAGGAGAACACCATCGCCGAACCGACCGAGAGATCGATGCCGGCCGTCAGGATGATGAGGTTCTGCCCGACGGCGAGGGTGCCGACCACGGCCATCTGCTGCACCAGCAGTGACAGCGACTGCGGCCGGATGAAGTTCTCGGCGGCGAAGGCGAACACCACCAAGGACAGCACGAGCACGATGAGCGGGCTCAGCGCCGGTCGCTCGTGCAGGACGTGCTGCACCCGCTCGAGCGGTGAGTGCTGACGGGTCAGCAGCGACTCGGCGTCGTCACCCGCCCCGCCGGTCGGGGAGTCCGTCGCCACGGCGGCGGTGCGTCCGGTGTCAGGTGCCATCGGTGTTCCCCCAGCATCTCGTCAGGGCCTCGTCGACCGTCTGGGCCTTCACCCCGGCCGGCACCTCTGCCGCCACGAGGTTGGTGCCGGTGTCGAGGAACGTCTTGCCGGGCGTGACCCCGGGCGGGGCCTGCCCGTGCGACCGCTTGACCACGGCGTCGACGCCGATCGCGGCCATGTCACCCGGGTACTGCGTCGCGTCGGCGGCGAACGTGCCGCTCTTCACGTCCTCCATGCCCTCGCAGCTGCCGTCGATCGTCACGATGAAGGCCTTCTGCGTGGCGTTCGCCGCCTGCAGCGCGGCGAACGCGCCGCGCGCCGCCGGCTCGTTGGCGGAGTAGACGACGTTGATGTCGGGGTTGGCCTGCAGGCACTGCTCCATCGCGGTGCGGCCGCCGTCGACCGCACCCTGCGTGGGCTGGTGGCAGGCGATGACGTACGGGCCGCCCTTGTCCTGCCCGGCGCCCTCGTACTGACCCTGCCGGGGTTCCTGCGCGAGCTGGCTGTCGCTGCTCGGGTCGATGCCCATGCCCTCGAGGAAGCCGTGGTCGCGGTTGATGTCGACCGACGCCACCTGGTCGTTGTAGAGGTCGAGCATGGCGATGACGGCCTTCTTGCCCCCGAGGCGCGCCGCCGTGTACTGCCCGATCAACCGGCCCGCCTGCGTGTTGTCGGTGGCGTAGGTGTTGTCGGTGGCGTTCGCGGGGATCGGCGGGGTGTCGAGGGCGACCACGTAGAGCCCGTTGTCACGCGCCAGCTTGATTGCGGCGTTGACCGAGTTCCCGTTGGTGGCGATGAGGATCCCCTTGTCGCCGCGGGCGATCGCCGTGTAGATCTCGTTGATCTGGTTCTGGGTGTCGCCGTCGGCGGTGCCGGCCGCGACCGAGAGCTTGATGCCGGCGGCGTCCGCCTTGGCCTGCGCCGCGTCGCGCATCGCGACGAAGTACGGGTTGGTCAGCGTCTTGAGGATGAGCGAGACCCCGACCTCGCTGCCGGAGCTCAGGCACGCGGTCAGTGTCGTCGCGGCCGTGACCAGCGTGACGACGGCGGCCAGCAGCCGGGCCCAGGCCGGCCGGGGGCGCCCCACGCGAAGCGATCGGTACATCCGCTCCCGTTCCACGAACACGGCCGGCTCCGGTGCCGACTCGTGGGGCAGCTTTACCCCAAAGGTCCGGTCCGTCAACCACCGTTGCCGGATGCAGCGATCGTGTCGCGCCCGGCCGGCCCGTCGTCCGGGCCCACCGGGGAGTCAGCGGCGGGTGGCGACCAGCAGGCCGTCACCGAGCGGCACGAGGGCCGGGTCGAACCGGTCGTCGTCGCGCAGCAACCGGGCGAGCTCCCGCAGTGCGAGGGTGGCGGGGTCGCGCCTGCCCGAGTCGGTGATCCGGTCGCCCGCGAGCACGCCGACGAACGCGACGACGCCACCGACGCGCAGCAACCGGGCGGCCTGCTCGAGGTAGCCGGGGTAACCCTCGC
>CAXUNA010000485.1:0-3474 GCA_964252095.1 uncultured Jatrophihabitans sp.
CGCCGCGGACCCGCCCGGCGTGGCTGCCCTCGCCCGCGTCGCTCGTCGGTGTCGCGGTGACCGCGACCCAGCCGCTCGGCGAGGCGCTCGTGCTCGAGGCGACGACCGTCCACATGATCGCCGACCGCGCCCGTGTGGTCCACGGGCTCGCGGTCGCGCTCGAGCAGACCGAGGTCGCCGACGTCAGCTCGCAGGTCAGCGACCTCTACGACGGCTACGCGAGCTGGCTGGTCGAAACCGCCGCCGCACTGGTCGTCGACGAGGACGACGCCGACCTCGTCCCCACCGTCACCCAGCGCCTCGCGGGCCGGGTCAAGGACGCCGTCGGCGCCCCCGCGCGGGTCTACGGCAAGGTCGCCGACCACACCGCCGCCGGAGTCGGTCAGGCGGCCGGTCAGGTCCGCGACCTGGTCGGGCTCGGCGCATCGAAGGTCGACGACGTGACCACCACCGTCGCCTCCGGGGTCGACGACGCGGTCGGCGCCGTGCAGGACGCGGTCGACACCGGCCTGCCGGTCGCGGGCTACGACGACCGCACCGCCGCCGAGGCGGTCCGGGTCGTGCGTGACCTCGACACCGTCGCCGACGTGTCGGCGGTGCTGGCGTACGAAGCCCAGCACAAGGACCGCAAGACCGTCCTGAACGCGGGCGACAAGCGCGTCACCGAGCTCGCCGGCGCCGGTCGCTGACCTCTCGGGTCGGCGAGGCGGGGGCCGTCGACGTAACCCGCGTGTCACGCGCGGTTCCTACGGTCGGGCCATGACCCGCGAGGAGATCACCGCCGCGATCGTCGCCACCCGGATCGCCAAGGGACTGAGCTGGCAGGAACTGGCCGACGCCATCGGCAAGCCGCTGGTGTGGAGCACGGCCGCGTTGCTGGGCCAGCACCCGTTCCCGCCGGAGGCCGCGGCGAAGGTCGTCGAGCTGCTCGACCTGCCCGCCGATGCCGCTGCGGTGCTGGCCACCGTGCCGTACCGCGGTGGTCTGCCCACGGCGGTGCCGACCGATCCGACGATGTACCGCTTCTACGAGGCGTTGCAGGTCTACGGTCCGGCGCTCAAGGAGCTGATCCACGAGCAGTTCGGCGACGGCATCATGAGCGCGATCAACTTCAGGATGGAGTTCGGCCGCACGGTGCACGACGGTGCCGACCACGTCGTCGTCACGTTCGACGGCAAGTTCCTGCCCTACGCGTGGCCGGCCGACTGACGCTCCGCGCCGACGTGTCGTGTGGGCCGGCGTCGGCGGCGACGTCGCGTAACGTGCCCACGCATGGACACGGCACCGTGCAGCTGAGCGTCCTCGGCTGCAGCGGCACGATCCCCGCCGCGGACGACGGTTGCTCGGCCTACCTGCTGCAGCACGACGGCTTCACGGTGCTGCTCGAGGTGGGCACGGGCGCGGTCTCGTCGTTGCTGCGGCTCGGAGGCCCCCGCGGGCGGGCGCTGCCGCAGCTGGACGCCGTGTTCGTCTCGCACCTGCACGCCGACCACTGGCTCGACCTCGTCCCACTCTCCTACGTCCGCCACTACCAGCCGGCCGGTCCGGGCCCGGTGATCGACGTGCACGCGCCGGCGCCCGCGCGGGCGCAGCTGATCGCCGCGGGCGGGTGGCCGGTCGAGGGCGATCACGCGCTGCACCCGGACTGGAACTTCGTGACGACGGTGCCCGGCCGACGCGAGATCGGGCCGTTCACCGTCGACCTCGTCCGCTCCGAGCACCCCGAGCCGTGTCACGCCTCCCGGTGGACCGCGGGGGGCAGATCCCTCGTCTTCAGCGGTGACACCGGCGAGAGCCCGGCGGTCGTCGAACTCGCGCACGGCGCCGACGCCGCCTTGTTCGAGGCGAGCTGGTACGCCGAGGACGACCCGCCCCCCGGCGTGCACCTCACGGCGGCGCAGGCGGCCGACCACGCCAACCGGGCGGGGGTCGGCCGGTTGCTGCTCACGCACATCACGCCCTGGGGCGACCTCGACCGCAGCGAGGCCGAGGCGGTACCGGTCGCCGAGATGCCGTGCGAGGCCGTCGTCTCCGGCCGGCGCTACGAGATCTGATGTCGTTCGTCGATCCCACCGTCGCGGAGGTGGCGGCCGTCCTGCCGGGTGACGACCTCGTCCCGGACGCGAACGTCGTGATGGACCGGGCGATGACGCTGTCGGCGCCACCGGAACAGGTGTGGCCGTGGCTGGCGCAGCTCGGGAAACGCCGCGGCGGGTGGTACCTGAGCCGTCGGGTCGAGCGGTACGTCCCGGCGTCGAGGCGCGCCGAGCGGACGTTGCGGTCGGAGTGGCTCGAGGTGCGGGTGGGTGACGTCGTCCCGGACTGGGGCGGGCGGAACGCCGACTTCGTCACGGCCGTCGTCGAGCCTGACCGTTGCTTGGTGCAGCGGTCGACCCGCGGGAACACCCGCCTGACGTGGGCGATGCTGCTCACGCCGGTCGCGGGCGGGCAGACCCGGTTGCAGCTGCGGTTACGGCTCGGCGGCGTGAAGCACCGCCGGGTCGCCGAGGTGGTCGGCGGCGCGTTCGACAAGGCGACGATCGTGCTGCTGCGAGCCGGGCTCGAGGAACGCCTGCACGACGCGGGCTGAACTCCCCCGACGACGACGAACGGGGAGAGCCCGCCGTGGTGGCGGACCCTCCCCGGACGGGAAGCGCGTGGATCAGGCGGTGCGGAGCACGACCTCGATCTCGAGCGCGATGGTGACCTTGTCGGACACGACGACGCCGCCGGACTCCATGGTGGCATTGAAGTTGACGTTGAAGTCCTTGCGGTTGATCTCCGTGGTGGCGGTGAAGCCCGCGCGGGTGCCGCCGTAGGCGTCCGGTCCGAAGCCGTTGGCCTCGAGCTTCAGCTCGACGGTCTTCGTGACGTCCTTGATGGTGAGTTCGCCGGTGAGGATCCAGTCGTCACCCTTGGCGGCGACCGAGGTCGAGGTGAAGGTCATCTTCGGGTGCTCGTCGGCGGCGAAGAAGTCGGCGGAGCGGACGTGGCCGTCGCGCTGCTCGTTGCCGGTGTCGATCGAACCGAGGTCGATCGTCGCGGTGACCGACGACTGTTCCGGGGTCTCACCGGTGGTGACGGTGCCCTCGAAGGTCGTGAACTTGCCACGGACCTTGCTGACCATCATGTGGCGGACGGTGAAGCCCACCTCGGAGTGGACGGGGTCGATGTCCCACGTGCCGGCGAGGTAGCCGGGCAGGGCGGCGATGGCGGTCATGAGGAGTGCTCCTTGTTTCGTAGCGGGTAGGTACACCGTAGCGGGTGTTCGTTGAATGCTCAACCACCCAGATCCGTGGTTGTTCCCGTGCGGTGCGTCACACGGCCGGCACACAGCAGCCGTTGAGGCGCGCTTGCCGCCCGCATGAGGCCCCCCGGTGGCGCCCACGGCGACCCTCACTGCCAGGACCGCCACCCGCGCGCCGCCGCGCGGGGACACGGGGCCGCCCGCCGCCGCGCCGCCGCCCACCCGCC
>CAXUNA010000486.1:0-3473 GCA_964252095.1 uncultured Jatrophihabitans sp.
GGTCGTCGCCCTCCCCGAACCCGTGGCGGCACCCGCCGCCGGCCGCCGTCGCCGCAAGGTCTCGGCTGCCTGACGATCGGGAGCCTTCGGCTGCCGCGGAAGGGTTCCCGCCGTTAGGATCCGGCCCGTGACGGCTTCCTCGCGGCGACGCGGCATCAAGGTGTTCGCGGGCGCCGCGGCGCTCGCCCTCGTGCTCTCGGCGTGCTCGGCGACGATCTCGGGATCGGGCAAGTCGGCGCTGCCACCGGTCGCGGCGGACGCGAACATCGACATCGTCGACAACGCCCACACCCCGTTCGACAAGGACGCCGGCAACGGCATCGCCGACGTCATCGCGTTCTGGGAGAAGACCTACCCCGAGCTCTCGGGGGGCAAGGCGCTTCCGAAGCTCACCGGCGGCATCTACTCGGTCGATCCCGACGACATCACCACCGAGGCGAAGGCCAACGCCTGCATCGCGAAGTCGCCCGAGGCCATCAAGGACAACGCGTTCTACTGCACCGTCGACGACTCCATCGCCTACAGCCGCACCGGTTTCGTGCCGAAGCTCGCGGCGGACTACGGCGACTTCTTCGTCGCGATGATGTTCGCCCACGAGTTCGGGCACGCGATCCAGCACCGGCTCGACATCGCCGACCCGCCCCGGCTGATCATGCTCGAGACCCAGGCCGACTGCTTCGCGGGCGCCTTCCTCGGGTCGGTGCTCGCCCTGAAGGCGCCGCACTGGCGGGTGTCGCCCGGGCAGGTCAACGAGGTGATGACCGGCTACATCCAACTGCGTGACCCCGAGGGGGCGTCGCAGGAGGACGAGGGTTCGCACGGCAACGGCTTCGACCGGTTGTCGGCGGTCGCCGACGGCATCAACAACGGCGCGAAGTACTGCGTCACCGACTGGGACGACCGGGCGTTCACCGAGCGGCCGTACACGTCGCAGTCCGACTACGACAACAGCGGCAACCAGCCCCTGGCCCAGGTGCTCGACCCCTCCGAGCCGCAGGACGACGGCAGCGGCGGCGGTGGCCTGCAGCCCGACCTCAACGGGTTCTGGGCCGAGGCGGCCAAGTCGATCAACAAGACCTTCACGAACGTCGACTTCAAGGTCGTCGACAGCATCCCGTGCGGGGCCGCCGACGACGGCAGCGAGTTCGCGTACTGCCCGAACGACAACACCGTCTACATCACGCAGGACGTCGCCCAGAAGGCGTACGGCGCCGGCGACTTCGCGCTCGGGACGGTGATCGCCTACGGGTGGGGCATGGCGGTGCGACATCAACTCTTCGGCCGGGAACTCGCGAGCAAGGACGCCCTGCTGGCCGCCGCCTGCTACACCGGCGCCTACGCGAAGGACGTGAACGTCGAGAAGGCCCCGCGCGGGTTCACGCTCTCGCCGCCGGACATGGACGAGGCCACGGTCGCGACGCTGTCGATGGTCGGCTCCACGCTGACGTTCGGGGCGCGGGGCACGACCGGCCTGCAGCGGATCTCGTCGTTCAACAAGGGCTACTTCAACGGCCTGTCCGCCTGCTGACAACGCACTGTCGCCGCACAGATCCACCCCTTACCCTGCTCCCGTGGTCGACCACTGGCTCTCGGCGATCCCGCCGGTCGTGCTGTACCTCGTCGTGTTCGCGGTCGTCGGCGTCGAGAGCCTCGGCATCCCGCTGCCGGGCGAGGTCGTCGTCATCACCGCGGCGCTGCTCGCCTCCCAGGGGCACGCCGTCGTCTGGTGGGTCGGCGCGGCGGCGGTCGCGGGCGCGGTCGTCGGGGACTCGGTCGGGTTCGCCATCGGCCGCCGGCACGGCGAGCGGATGTTCGCGGTGCTGGGCCGCCGGTTCCCGCGGCACGCCGGCCCCGCCCAGCTCGGCTCGGCCCGGCGGGCGTTCGAGAAGTACGGCGTCTGGGCGGTGTTCATCGGCCGGTTCGTCGCGCTGCTGCGGATCTTCGCCGGTCCGCTCGCGGGCTCGTTGCAGATGCGCTACCGCTCGTTCCTGCTGGCCAACGTCAGCGGCGGCGTGGTCTGGGCGGGTGGCGTGACGGCGCTGGTCTACACGCTCGGCATCGTGGCGAAGCCGTGGATCGACCGGTTCTCCTACGCCGCGCTCGCCCTCGCCGTGGTCGGCGGCATCGGCATGTTCCTGTACCTGCGGCACCGGGCCGAGAAGCAGCACGCGGCCTCGGCGGGCGTCGTCACCGTCACCGACGACGACGAGCCCTCGGTCGTCGAGGCCGTGGTCGACGCGATCACCCCGAACGTCCCGGCCGTCGCCCCGCAGCCCGCGGAGTGATCCGTCGACCTGATGAGCCTCCCTGCGGAGGGGTTCGCAGGGAGGCTCATCGGGTCCGGAGTGGGCGACGGCGTCAGAACGCGGCCGTGCCCTTCGGGGTGCCGAGACCGGTCGGGCCGTCGTAGCCCTTCGCGGCCTTGCACAGGTAGTTGAGGCACAGCCCGTTCGAGCCCGAGGTGACGTCGTACAGCGCCGTCGGGTGGCTGTACGCGATCGAGGCCGGGACGCCCGCGGTGTTGCCGGACAGGCCGTAGACGCCGCCGATGATCGGGGCCGCGACGCTGGTGCCGCCGAAGACGAACCAGTTGGCACCGCCGGAGCTGCCGTAGCTGTCGTAGACCGCGACGCCGGTGTCGGGGTCGGCCACGGCCGCGACGTCGGCCACCGCGCGCTTGCTGCAGCCGGTGTCCTTCTGCCAGGTCGGCTTGCTGATGTAGAGCGAGCAGCCGCTGCCGGCGCCGCCGTCGGTGTTCAGCTGCGAACCCCACACCGTCTCGGACTTGCGGGTGCCGTCGGTCTTGAGCACGAGGTTCGTGCCGCCGACGGCGGTGACGGTGTTGAACGCGGCGGGTGACTCGACGCCGTACCCGTCGTCGCCGGAGCTCACGGTGATGGCGACACCGGAGTGCTTGTAGTGCGCGGCCGAGCTGGTCTCCGTCGGGTCCTCGGTGCCGCCGTAGGAGTTCGAGACGACCTTCGCGCCCTTCTTCACGGCGGTGTCGACAGCGGCGCCGAGGTCGTCGAACGAGGTCGAGTCGGCGCCGATGTAGACGATCGGGCAGCCCGGGCAGATCGCCGAGACCATCTCGAGGTCGAGCATCTCCTCCTGGCCCCAGCCGGTGTCACCCGCGGGGAGCGCGCTGCCGCCGGTCTGGTTGAACTGGGTGAACGTGGCGGTCCCGAGGCCGAACTGGGCGCGGTACTTGGCGAGGTCGGCCTTCGCGTTGGGGTTGGCGTAGGCGTCGACGACCGCGATCTTGGTGGTGCCGTTGCCGGTGAGTCCGTAGGCCTTGCGCAGCTGGGCCGGGCTGTAGCCGCTCTGGTAGCTGGTCGTGGCGAGCGGGGTCAGCCCGAGGTCCGTGACCACCCGCGCCGCACAGGCGACGTGGCCGACCGCGGCGAGCGCACAGGTCGCGGTGTCCTTGTGGGGCAGCGCGAGGATGCCGCCGAGGCCCGGTGCGGCGGGGG
>CAXUNA010000487.1:0-3463 GCA_964252095.1 uncultured Jatrophihabitans sp.
GTGGGGGCCGGCGCCGCTGGTGCTGCCCTTCGCGCTGCAGGCGGGCCTCGCGGTCGTGACGTTCGGCTGGCTCGCCCGGTCCGGGGTCGAGACCCACCGCGACGGGTCGGGGCGGCCCTGGTACCGCCGCCTCGCCGTGCCCGCGGCCGCCCACCGCCGGTTCCGCCGGGTCGTGCTGCCGACGGCGCCCTGGATCTTCGGCTCGGCCGGCATCGCCTACGCCATCGTCCCGGCGCTCGTCGACGACCGGGTCGGACGCTTCGCCCTGCTGTTCACCACCGCTCTCACCGTCTGCACCCTCGGGGTCGGCGTGGCCGTCGCTCCGCTCGCGCGGCGGCTCGACGCGGTGGGGAGCGCCCGCGCCTGCGTGGTGGCGCTGGGTCTCATGACACTCGGTGTCGGCGCCGCCGCCCTCACCGCGGCCACCCGGCAGCCGCTGCTCGCGTTCGGCGTGGCCGTGCTGCTCGGCGCGGCGTACGGCATCGCGGTCGTGTCGGGTCTGCTCGAGGTCCAGCGCATCGCGGCGCCCGACGAACTGGCCGGCCTCACCGGCGTCTACTACTCCCTCGCCTACGTGGGATTCCTCCTCCCGGCCGCGTTGGCGGCGCTCGCCCCGCACGTCGGGTACCCCCTCATGCTCGGCGCGCTCGCCCTGGTCGCCCTGGCCTGCGCGCTGACCGTCCTGACCGGGTCGGGGCGGCACCTGCCCACCGTCGAGTGACGCCGGGGTGGCGGTGACCTGCCCATCTGGCGAGGCTTGTTGCCAACACCTTGCGATTAATCGTGGGGCGTGCTGGAGTGACTGGCGTGACGACCACCCGGGCGACCGAGGTTTCGGCGTGGGCCCGCTTCCGCGAGGGCCTCGACCGACACGACAAGCGCTCGCTGATCTCGATGGCGTCGTTCGTCGTGCTGCTGCACGTCCTCGGCTTCGGGATCCTGTTCCTCTTCGTGGTCCCCGCGCGGTACTCGCTGGGGACCACGGCCGTCTACACCGTCGGCACCGGCATCCTCGCGTACACGTTCGGGCTCCGGCACGCCTTCGACGCCGACCACATCGCGGCCGTCGACAACACCACCCGCAAGCTCATGGCCGACAACGCCGAGGGCCGGGGCGACGGCCGCAAGCCCCTCTCGGTGGGCTTCTGGTTCTCCCTCGGCCACTCGACCATCGTGTTCACGCTGGCGTTCCTGCTCTCGGTGGGCGTCAAGGCGCTCGCGGGCCAGGTCGAGAACGGCAACTCCACCCTGCACGACGTCACCGGCGTCATCGGCGTCTCGGTCTCGGGCACGTTCCTCTGGGTCCTCGGCATCCTCAACCTCATCGTGCTGGTCGGGATCATCAAGGTCTTCCGCCAGATGAAGCGCGGCGAGTACGACGAGGTCACGCTCGAGGAGCACCTCAACAAGCGTGGCTTCATGAACCGGTTCCTCGGTGGGCTGACCAAGTCGGTGCGCAAGGCCTGGCACATCTACCCCGTCGGCGTGCTGTTCGGCCTGGGCTTCGACACCGCCACGGAGGTCGGGCTGCTGGTGCTCGCGGGCGGGGTGGCCGCGTTCAACCTCCCCTTCTACGCGATCCTCGTCCTGCCGATCCTCTTCGCTGCCGGGATGTCCCTCATGGACACCATCGACGGCGTCTTCATGAACGTCGCCTACGGGTGGGCCTTCGCCCGCCCGGTCCGCAAGATCTACTACAACATCACCATCACCGCGCTGTCGGTGCTGATCGCGCTGGTCATCGGCACGATCGAGCTGGTCTCGGTGCTCACCGACCAGCTCGACATCACCACCGGCCCGCTCGCCGCGATCGCCTCGATCCCGCTCGACTACGCGGGGTACGCGATCGTCGGCTTGTTCGTCGTCGCGTGGGTGGTCGCGATCGCCGTGTGGAAGTACGCGCGCATCGAGGACCGCTGGTCGGCCGGGCTCGCGCCGCCCACCCCCGTCGTCGGCGACTGACACCACCACGGCAGCAGCTTCCGCCGCACCTTTCCTCTTCCGCCCGCCCCTCTTCCCCGTCGCGGTTGGAACCCGTGAACCCCGGGTAACGAAGCCTCGTTGGAACGACCAGTCGGTCACACGAGGGGACGTGGTGGCGATGTGGCAGGTCACGCAGTTGGAGGAACGCCGCCGGTCGATGTCGATCCGCTGTACGGGCTCGACCAGGCGTGGGACGTGGTCGAGAAGGAGCTCGACGACATCGCCGCGCTCACGCAGGAGCTGCTCGGTACGGACGGCGCCGCCGTCAACCTGCTGCTCGACGACGCCCAGGTGAGCGTCGGCAGCACCGGCGAACCTCCGGAGCCGGTCCCACGGGACATCAGCATCTGCTCGAACGTGCTCTCCGCCTACCCGGGCCGCGACCTCGTCGAGATCCCCGACCTGTCCCTCGATCCCGCCCTGGCCGACAACCCGTTCGTCGACGGCAGCTCCGCGGCCGTGCGCTTCTACGCCGCCGCGACGTTGACCGGCAAGCACGGGCTCGTCCTCGGCACGCTCTGCGTCTGGTCGATGACCCCGGGCGGGCTCGACGATCGCGGGCGCGCGATGCTGCGGCAGCTCGGCCGAGCGGTCGTCAACGTGCTCGACGAACGTCGCCGGGCGTTGGTCCCTGACGCCGCGGGCGCGCTGCGACCGGCGTCCGCCGCGGGCGGCGGACGCTAACGCCGCGCGAGCCTGCGGGTCAGCTCGTGGCGGATCGCCGGCCAGTCGGCGGCGGTGATCGAGTAGACGACGGTGTCGCGCAGCGTGCCGTCGGCGCTGATCTGGTGGCTGCGCAGGATCCCGTCGAGGCGGGCACCGAGCCGCTCGATGGCCGCGCGTGACTGCCGGTTGAGGAAGTGGGTCCGGAACTCCACGGCGATGCAGTCCAGCGTGTCGAAGGCGTGGGTGAGCAGCAGCAGCTTGCTCTCGGTGTTCGTGCCGGATCGCTGCGCGCTCGCCGCGTTCCAGGTCCCGCCGATCTCGACGCGCCGGTTCGCCGCGTCGACCACCCAGAAGTTGGTCATGCCGATGACCGCGCCGGTGTCCTGCCGCCGGGCGACCCACGCCGTCAGCAGGCCGAGCCGTTGCCGCTCGAGCCGGTTCTCGACCGTGGCGGCCATCTGCTCCGGGCGCGGCACAGCCGTGTAGCCGAGCGTCCAGAGCTCGCCGTCGGAGGCGGCCGCGACGAGGGCGTCGACGTCGTCGGTGGTCAGCGGGTCGAGCCGGACGAGGGTGCCCTCGAGGCTCACGGGTTCGGAGAACGGCACGGGCGGATCGTAGGACGGCGCGGCGAACCGGTTTCCGGTCCCGGGCTCAGCGGCGGGCGGCGGCGCGCAACTGCTCGACGGTCGTGAAACGCACGCGCGGACGACCGGCGAGCGCACCCGCCTCCCGCTCCGCGCGGGCGATGGCGCGGTAGCCCGCGCGGGCCACGACGCCCGGTACCGGGCGGCGCAGCCGGCGCCGCCAGGTACCG
>CAXUNA010000488.1:0-3458 GCA_964252095.1 uncultured Jatrophihabitans sp.
CGATCAGCCGGGCCATGGCCGACCAGTCGCGCACCATCCGGCTGCCCGTCCACCTCGTCGAGCAGGTCAACAAGCTGCAGCGCATCCGTCGCGAGCTCAACCAGGAGCTCGGCCGGGAGGCCACCGACGCCGAACTGGGCGAGCAGCTCGACGTCACCGAGGAGCGGGTCCGCGAGCTCATCGACCTGTCCCGCGACCTGGTGAGCCTCGACCAGACCGTCGGCACCGACGACGACGCCGCCCTCGGCGACTTCATCGCCGACGAGTCGGCACCCGCCGCGGCCGAGTCGGTCGAGTTCGGGCTCATGAAGGAGCAGCTGCGCTCGGTGCTCGGCACGTTGGAGTCCCGGGAGGCAGCCGTGGTCCGGATGCGGTTCGGACTCGACGACGGTCAGCCCCGCACCCTCGACGACATCGGCCGCACCTTCAAGCTCTCCCGCGAGCGGATCCGCCAGATCGAGCGCGAGACGATGGCCAAGCTGCGCCACCCGTCACGCGCCCAGGTGCTCCGCGACTACCTGGAGTAACCGCTCCGTCGCTGCTCCGAGCCGTTCGACACCGCCGCCGACCCGATCCCGGGGACGGCGGCGGTGTCGTCTCGCGGGCGGTCCGCCATGATCACCCCGGGCACCTCGCGCCCCCGCGGTGCGTTGACCAGTTCCGTCGGGCGCGAACGAGCGCCCCGCACACACCGATCCTCTGGGAGGATGTGACCCGTGGGTCATCACAGCGACCTCATCGACACCACCGAGATGTACCTGCGGACGGTGTACGAGCTGGAGGAGGAAGGCGTCACGCCGCTGCGCGCGCGCATCGCCGAGCGCCTCGGCCAGAGCGGGCCGACCGTCAGTCAGACCGTGGCCCGGATGGAGCGCGACGGCCTGGTCAACGTCGCGGGCGACCGTCACCTCGAACTCACCGCGGAGGGGCGCAAGCACGCCGTCGCGGTCATGCGCAAGCACCGGTTGGCCGAGCGGCTGCTCGCCGACGTCATCGGGCTCGACTGGTCGCTGGTGCACGTCGAGGCGTGCCGGTGGGAGCACGTGATGTCCGACGCCGTCGAGCGACGCATCCTGGCGCTGCTCGACAAGCCGCTGGTGTGTCCGCACGGCAACCCCATCCCCGGTCTGGACGATCTCGGCCTCCCGTTCTCGACCGACGCCGAGGACGCCGCACCGCTCGTGACGATGCGCGACGCCGCCGACGCCGCCACCGACGTCGTGGTCCAGGTCTCGCGCATCAGCGAGCAGATCCAGCCCGACGAGGACCTCATGCGCGAGCTGCGCCGTGCGGGTGTGCTGCCCGGCGAGCGGGTCACCCTCTCGACCCAGGGCAAGAGCCTGCGGGTCACGCACGGCGACGAGACGACCGACCTCGGCCCGCGGGTCTCCGAGCACATCTTCGTGCGACCGGTGGTCGCCCCCGCCGTCGTCTGAGGGCTGGTCCGAGCGCCGCGTCGCCGCGGGGACGATCGCCCGACGAGTCACCGCCGCCTCGCCCTGACGTGCCCCGGCCGCCCCGTCCGCCACCCCGACCGGCCGCCCGCCCGCAACGACGACCGAGCCCGATCCCATGACCGCCACGCGGTGCCCGGGAGCGCGGCGAGACAGATGGAGGCGCCCGGAGTGGCCTACGACGCGCAGGGCTTCCTCAAGCTCGCCCGGGTCGACATGCCCAAGCGGCCGACCGAGGAACGGGTCCGCGACTTCCTGCCGATCTACGCCTCCTCGCCCACCGGCCAGGTACGGGAGCAGGCCACGCGCTGCATGGACTGCGGGGTGGCGTTCTGTCACGCCGCGTGCCCGCTCGGCAACCTCATCCCCGAGTGGAACGAGCTGGTCGCCGAGGACGACTGGACCGCGGCGTCGCAGCGACTCCACGCCACCAACAACTTCCCGGAGTTCACCGGCTGGGTCTGCCCGGCGCCGTGCGAGGCCGCCTGCGTGCTCGCGCTCAACACCGACCCGGTGACGATCAAGCAGGTCGAACGCGCGGTCGTGGAGCGCGCCGCCGCCGACGGCGGGCTCGACCCGCAGCCGCCCGCCGCACGTACCGGTCGCAGCGTCGCCGTGGTGGGCTCCGGCCCCGCGGGCCTCGCCGCCGCCCAGCAACTCACCCGCGCAGGCCACGACGTCACGGTGTTCGAGCGCGACGACCGGATCGGCGGCCTGCTGCGCTACGGCATCCCGGACTTCAAGATGCCGAAGGACACCATCGACCAGCGGATCGCCCAGATGACGGCCGAGGGCACCACCTTCCGGGTCGGCACCGACGTCGGGCCGGAGGACGTGCCGACCCTGCGCGAGCGGTACGACGCCGTCGTGCTCGCGGTCGGCGCGCTCCGGCAGCGCAGCCTCACCGTTCCCGGTCACGACGCCCCCGGCGTGCACCAGGCCATGGAGTACCTGCCCATGGGCAACCGGGTGCAGGCGGGTGACTACGAGCGCCCGCCGATCTCCGCGGCCGGCCGGCACGTCGTGGTGATCGGCGGCGGCGACACCGCGGCCGACTGCCTCGGCACCGCGAACCGGCAGGGTGCGCTCTCGGTGACGCTGCTCGACCACAACCCGATGCCGGTGCGCAACAAGGAACTGGTGAACCCGGGCTGGCCCGCCGCCCGGTCCAGCCGCGGGGTCTCCCCCGCACACGACGAGGGGGTCCACGAGGCGTGGGCCCGCGAGGTCGTCTCGTTCGCGACCGACGACGACGGAGCCGTGCGGGCCGTTGTGGTCGAGGAGGTCGAGATCGTCCGGACGGCGAACGGCCGCGAGTTCCGGCCGGTGCCGGACTCGCTGCACGAGTTGCCGGCCGAACTCGTCCTGCTCGCCGCGGGGTTCATCGGCACCGACGTGCCGGACCTGCTTGCCGCGCTCGGCGTCGACGAGCTGCCCGGTCGCGGTGTGGCCGCGGTCTCGCAGGAGTGGCAGACCAGCGCCGACGGCGTGTACGCCTGCGGCGACGCGAGCCGCGGCGCCAGCCTGGTCGTCTGGGCGATCGCCGAGGGCCGGGCCTGTGCCGCGGCCGTGGACCGCGCGCTCTCGGGCGGCGGTTCGGAACTGCCCGCCCCGGTCACGCCGTACGCCCCCGCCATCTGAGGTCCACCCGTCGGGTCGGCGTCCCACCGCTCACGCCGACAACAGCGGGACCGACCGTGGATCGACGCACGCCCCGATCGCGTCGAGCAGCAGCCTCGCCGCCGAGTAGCCACCCGGGGTGGCGGCCGCCCGTTCCGCGGCGATGACCGCGCGGACGCCGTCACCGCGGCGCCAGCAGCGCCACCCGAGCAGGAACAGCGGTGACGCGTCGTACGGGCTCGGCGCCCGCCGGGCCAGTTCGAGCCAGAGCCCCTGCCCGTGCACCTCGCCGGCGTCGAGGGCGAGCCAGACGACGTCTCGCACCGTCGTCACGGCGAGGGCGGCGACGCACTCGGCGACCACGGCGTCGGGGAGGGCGGGGAC
>CAXUNA010000489.1:0-3451 GCA_964252095.1 uncultured Jatrophihabitans sp.
CGCCGCGAGGTTGGTCGCGAGCTGCTCGGTGGTGCGGGCGCCGAGGATCGTCGACGTCACACCGGGGCGGTCGGTCACCCAGGCGAGCGCCACCTCGGCCATCGACACCCCGCGTGCCTGCGCGATGTCCTCGACCACACCGATGACGTCCCAGGTGACGTCCTGGGCGGCGCGGGCGTCGTAGGCCTCCATGCCGCGCTCCGGGTCCTCGCCCAGCCGGGTGGCGCCGGTCGGCCGCTGGTCGGGGTGGTACTTGCCGGACAGCCAGCCGCCGCCGAGCGGCGACCACGGGAGCAGTCCGAGCCCGGCGTCGGCGGCGGCCGGGGCGATCTCGTGCTCGATGCCGCGCACGAGCAGGTTGTACTGCGGCTGCAGCGTCACCGGGGCGGCGAGGCCGAGTTCGTGCGCGACGCGCACCGCCTTCGTCAGCTGCCAGCCGAGGAAGTTCGAGAAGCCGTAGTACCGGATCTTGCCGGCCCGCACGAAGCCGTCGAGCGTGCGCAGGGTCTCGTCGATCGGTGTGTGGGCGTCCCACGCGTGGCACTGGTAGAGGTCGACGTGGTCACGGCCGAGGCGGGTCAGCGAGGCGTCGAGCGCGCGGGTGAGGTGACGGGCCGAGAGGCCGGCCCCGTTCGGGAAGTCGTCGAGCGGGAAGCGGCCCTTGGTGGCGAGCACGACCGGCTCGGTGACCTCGGCGGGACGGGCCGCGAACCACCGGCCGATGATCGACTCGGACTCACCTCCCGAGTAGACGTCGGCGGTGTCGACGAGGTTGCCGCCCGCCGCGACGAACGCGTCGAGCTGGTCGAAGGAACCCTGTTCGTCGGTCTCCGACCCGAAGGTCATCGTGCCGAGGCAGAGCGTGGACACGGCGCAGCCACTGCGCCCGAGCGTGCGGAACTCCATGTCGTCAGGCTTACCCGGTCACGGGCTGTTCCTCGGCGTCGGGCGGGGTCTCGTCGCGCGAGTCCGTCGCGGCGACGGGGCCGGGCGGGCCGGCGCTGCGCGCATCGAGCTGTTCGCCGACGTAGCGGACGGTCTCGGCCACCACCGCCGTGACGGGCACGGCGAGGAACGCCCCGATGATGCCGAAGACCGAGCCGCCCCCGGTGACCACCAGCAGGATGATCGCCGGGTGCAGCTTGAGGCTCTTGGACTGCAGGATCGGCTGCAGGACGTTCCCCTCGAGTTGCTGCACCGCGAGGATGATCGCCAGCACGATCAGCGCCTTGACCAGTCCGCCGGTCACCAGCGCGATGAGCACGGCGAGGGTGCCGACCGCGACGGCGCCGACGATCGGGATGAACCCCCCGAGGAACGTCAGCACCGCGATCGGCAGCGCGAGCGGCACCCCGACGATGAGCACGCCGAGCCCGATGAACACGGCGTCGATGAGGCTGACGACCGCCTGCACCCGGATGAAGCCGCCGACCGACTTCCAACACCGGGTGAGCAACTCGTCCGCGTGACCGCCGGCGCGCGACCCGGCGCTGCGGTCGAGCCACGGGAGGAACTTCCGGCCGTCCTTGACGAAGAAGAACGTCAGCACGACGACCAACAGGAGGGTGACGACCACCGAGGTCACGGCGGTGACCCCGGACAGCACGCCACTCGCGATGGTCGACGCGTTGTCCTGGATGCGTTGCGTGATCGCGTCGACCGCGGTGCTGATCTGGCTGTCGTCGAGGTTCAGCGGCGGTCCGGTGAGCCAGGTCTCGACCTTCTGCAGGCCGCCGGAGGCGTTGGACCCGACCTCGACCGCCTGGTCGACGACGGACGGTGTGACGAGCGCGAGGACGCCGACCAGCGCGGCGAGGCCCACGACGATCACGACCGCGGCCGCGAGCGCCGGTGGCCACCCGTGCCGGCGCAGGAACGCGGCCGGCGGCGCGAGCACCGTGGCCAGCACGATCGCGAGCAGCACCGGCAGCAGCACCACCCAGGAGTACTTGACGACCAGCCCGAACAGCACGGCACCGAGCGCGAGGAGCACGGCGCGCCCGCTCCAGGTCGCCGCGCGGGCGATGCCCTGGCCGAGGAGCTGGGTGCGGTCGGGCCGGGCGGGCTCGGTCATCCCCTCACAGTGCCCGAACGTCGTCCGGTCGCAGTTCTGCCACGCGGGTGCCGGTCAGGTGATCCCGGCCTTCGCGTCCAGCTCCTGCAGCAGGTCGTGGGCTGCGAGTTCGACCGCTTTGTGCCGCCACTGCGCGGCCCGGTAGACGCACGCGATCAGCCCGGAGCGGTGGACCCGGCGCAGGTCGCCGCAGACGAACGCGTAGCGGCCCTTGGTCTCGTCGTGCGCGCCCTCGGTGAGGCCGAGGAACCAGCCGGCGTACGCGTCCCAGCCGTGCGCCTCGAGGTATGCGGTCTCGTCGGCCGCGGCGGGCTGGACGTCGCCCCACTCGCTGTCCAGGACGTACTGGCGGCTCGCGATCAGCCGCCTCGTGTGCTCGACGCCGGCCGGGTTGACGGTGTACTTCGCCATGGCGGGGTTGTGCCCACCGCCCGCCTCCCTCGGAACACCGGGTGCCTTCCGGGCGTTGGAGCAGACGTACCACCACACACGACATCTGGAGGCCCACCGTGACCACTCCGACCGAGACCGCCGTCCTCGCAGGCGGCTGCTTCTGGGGGATGCAGGACCTCATCCGCCGCCGTCCGGGGGTCGTCTCGACCCGCGTCGGCTACACCGGCGGGAAGGTCGAGAACGCGACCTACCGCAACCACCGCGGCCACGCCGAGGCGATCGAGATCGTCTTCGACCCGACCGTGACCAGCTACCGCGACCAGCTCGAGTGGTTCTTCCAGATCCACGACCCGACGACCAAGAACCGTCAGGGCAACGACCTCGGTGACAGCTACCGCTCCGCGATCTTCCCGCAGTCGGACGAGCAGCGCCGGGTCGCCGAGGAGACCATCGCCGACGTCGACGCCTCCGGTCTCTGGCCGGGCAAGGTCGTCACGACCGTCGAGCCGGCCGGCACGTTCTGGGAGGCCGAGCCCGAGCACCAGGACTACCTGGAGCGCATCCCCAACGGCTACACCTGCCACTTCCCGCGCGCGGACTGGAAGCTCCCGCGTCGCGCCGAGGTGAGCTGACCGCTCGCTCCACCCTCACGGCCCGTCGTCCCCCGTGGACGACGGGCCGTCGTCGTGTCCGGGGTGTAACGAGGTGCCGTTCCGCGGGAACGTGTGCGTGTGGACCCGGGGTCGGTGCCGCGCACGGAGCGCGACGAGGAGTGGTTCGCCGCGCTCTACCGCGGTTGCCACGGTGACGTGCTGCGCTACGCGCGCCGCCGCGTGCCCGCCCACGAGGCCGACGACGTCGTGGCCGAGGTGTTCACCACCGCGTGGCGCCGCCGGCACGAGGTCGACGACGTCTCCCGGCTCTGGCTGCTCGCCGCGGCGCACCACCACGTCCAGCATGCGGCCCGAGCCGGGGCGAGCAGCC
>CAXUNA010000490.1:0-1386 GCA_964252095.1 uncultured Jatrophihabitans sp.
GCCGGGGACGGGACCGCCGACGGGGACGGGACCGCCGCCGGGGACGGGACAAACGTCGGCGTGGACGTCGACGTCGGCGCGTCCCGGTACTCGGTGTCGCGGTCGGGCGCGGCGTCGGGCAGGGCGAACCAGGTCTCGAGCAGGCCGGGTTCGTCGACCTCGGGCTCGGTCGGTTCGGCCCACGGCCACACCTCGACCGGCTCGACCGACTCGACCGGCTCGACGGCGACCGGATCGACCACGGTCGGCGCGGCCGTCATCTCGAGCGGGTCAGCCGCGGTCGGCTCGGCCGTGACCTCGACCGGATCGACCACTATCGGCACGGTCGCCACCTCGACCGGTTCGACAGCGATCGCTGCGGCCGACGGCTCGACCTGGTCCGGGCCGACCGCGGTCGGCTCGGGCGCCGGTGCGGGCGCGGTGGCAGCGATGACGTCGCGCCGGTAGACGGCTTGCCGCGTCGGGGTGAACCGGGAGCGCACCCGCAACGACCTCGCCGCGCGCCGGGCAGGCGTGACGGTCGGTCTGCGTGCCACGCCGTCACCACCTGTCTCCCCGTTGCGCTTCCCGTCGCGCACGGACCGCGCGAACCTAGGTCGCCCGGGAGGTCGGACGCGAGCGGCGTGCACCAGAACGACGTACGCGCGTGGACGACGTCACGACATGGGTCCGGCACGGGATACGACCACGATCGTTGCTGCCGACAACCGTCCGGAATCGGCTCTCCCAGGCGGAGCATGATCGTTTTCCTCGTCTCCCGCGGGATTTTCGCGTCAGCAGACATATCGCGATGACGTACGCGGTGGGTGTGCAAACGTCGTAGCATCACGCGGAACAGACGGGTTCCGAACCAGAACGCAGCCGAGCGCTGAGGCACCACCCCGCACGGCGGGGCGCCCCGAAGCTCTTTCCCCCACCGGTTGTCCACGATCGTCGAGGGGAAATGCAATGTTGGATCTCCCGGAGAGAACCGATACGACCCGCGTGGTCGTGTTCGCCCACACGCCGGTGATCGCCGCGGGTCTGTCCGACCTGCTCGGTGACACCGACGGTATCGGGATCGCGGGCTCCACCACCGAGCTGGCCACGCTCGCCGCGCTGATCGTCGAACACGAGGCGCAGGTCGTCGTCACCGAGGTCCTCAACGATTCCGAGAACCCGTCGCAGTTGTTCAACACGATCCGCAGCACGGATCGTCAGGTCGGCACACCGGCCCACATCGTGTGTGTCATCCCGTCCCCTGCCGGCCTGGCCTCGGATCTCAAGCGCCGGGGGGCCACCGCGGTGATCGCGATGACCGATCACCCCGATGCACTGCGGCGCGGGGGGGGGGGCGGCCCCCCCCCCCCCCCGGGGCCCCCCCCCCCCCCCCCCCCCCCCCCCCCC
>CAXUNA010000490.1:1396-3447 GCA_964252095.1 uncultured Jatrophihabitans sp.
CCCCCCGCGGGGGGGCCCGGGGGGTGAGCGCGATCACCGAGCACCCCGAGCCCCGGGGGGGGGGGGGGGCCGCGCCCACCGCCCCCACGTTGGGCCCCACCACGTTCCGCGAGACCGCCCGTACGCCGGGTTCGCCGACGCTCACCGTCCGTGAACTCGATGTCCTGCAGGGAATGGTCGACGGTCAGTCGTCACGCGTGATCGCCGAGAACCTCGGCGTCAGCGTGAACACCATCCGTACGCATGTGCAACGGTTGCTGCCGAAGCTCGGCGCGCACAACCGATTGCGGGCGGCCGCGGTGGCGGTCGAACTCGGGCTGGTCGCCCCGTCGAGCGCGGGTACCACCCTGCGGATCGACGCCTGACGATCCGGGGAACCGGCGGGAGACACGCGGTCCCACCGCGGCCCCCCGCCGACCTCGGCGAGGACGTCCTCAGCCGGACAGCGGCATCGACGCCGTGACGGAGGCGCGCACCCGCATCAGGTGGCGCGACGGCGCGGGCTGCAACTCGACACTCAGCAGCTGGCGGGCCACGGACGCGATCTGCATCTGCCCGGCGACCCGCAGCTTCGGTCCGATCGAGCGGATGCACGCACGGACGGTGTGCGGTGACAGGTGGAGACCACTCGCGATCGCCGTGACACCCGTTCCGCGGGCGAGGGATTCCATGACCTGACGCTCGCGCGGCGTGAGGGAGCGCAGGACGGCGCGCGCGTTCTCCCGGTGCGCGGCCCGTTCCCGTAGCCGCTCGACGATGGCCGCCTCGATGCGGTCGTCGACGACCGGCGCCCCGCTGCCGGCGACCGCGACGGCCTGGAGCAGCACCGAAACCGGGCGACGCACGTCGACGCTGCCGGCGGCCCCCCACTCGAGGTAGCCGGCGGCGACATCGGGGCTCGCGTCGGTGGTCATGACGACGACGGGCAGGGCGTGGCCCCGGAAGGCGAGGGCCTGCAACAGCTCGGGCAGGTCCGGACCCATCGTCTCGGACACCAGGGCGACGTCCCAGCGCGACGACAGCTCGCGGACCAGGGCGGTGGCCGACGTGACGACGGCGACCTGAGCGATCCCGGGTCGACGACGGAGTGTGGCGGCGATGGCCTCACCGGCGAGCGGGGCCGGCTGACACAGCAGGATCCGGACGTCGGCCGGGGGCGTCACCGTCGCGGCCGCGCGAGCGGGCACGGTGGGACGTCGGTGCTCGGCGAGGGTGTGGAGTGCAGCGGAACGATCGGCGGAGGAAACGGTCGACATGGCAATGCCCTTCGGACATGACACCGTGCAGGGCCGGACTCGGGGAATGGGGTCCGGGGGCGACCGTCGAGCTGATGGAACGGTGGAACTGACGGGGACGGATGGAGCTTTCCCTTTCATGAGGTACCTGCTGTCGAGGTGGATGATGTTAATACGGCACGTACCGATGTCTCATCGTCTCGGAACTGTTCGTTTCCGTACTGTTATCTGGACAATGACTGACCGGCACGGCTTCGTCAAGATCAGAACCCTGTACAGACGCTGTGTGTGCTGACCACCATCACACGGGGTCGGCGTCGGCGACCTGTCGGGCGCGGGCGAGGACGGCATCGAGCATGGGCTCGGTGAGCCGGCCGGTGAAGGTGTTCTGCTGACTGACGTGGTAGCACCCGAGCACCACCCGGTCACCGGCGAGCGACACCTCGACGCCGTGGCCGAAGGCGGGCCGCCGGATCGGGACCTCGACGCCCGCGGCGACGAGCGCCGGCCATAGCGCGGCCCAGCCGAACCCGCCGAGCACGACGACCGCCCGCACCGAGGGCCAGGTCTGGCGCAGGTCCGCGGCGAGCCACGGCCGGCAGGTGTCGCGCTCGGCCGTGGTGGGGCTGTTGTCGGGCGGCGCACACCGCACCGCCGCGACGATCCGGGTGTGGCGCAGGGTGAGCCCGTCGTCGGCGGCGACCGACGTCGGCTGGTTCGCGAGCCCGGCACGGAACAGGGCCGCGTAGAGCCAGTCGCCGGAGCGGTCCCCGGTGAACATCCGCCCGGTGCGGTTGGCGCCGTGGGCCGCGGGGG
>CAXUNA010000491.1:0-3426 GCA_964252095.1 uncultured Jatrophihabitans sp.
GGGGAAGGTGACCACTCGCCCACCAGGGCCGGGTGCGCACGGGCGGGAGAGGTGACCGCTCGCCGACGAGGGGGTCAGACGTCGAGGCCGGCGGCGCGCATGTCGGCGCGCAGGTGCGAGATCTCGTGCTCGGTGGCGTCGACGAGCGGCAGCCGGACGGGGCCGACATCGCGGCCGAGCAGCTTCAACCCGGCCTTGGCGAGGATCGCCCCCTGCGTCGCGAAGATCCCCGTGTAGATCGGCCAGAGCTTGCGGTGCAGCCGCAGCGCCTCGGCCGGGTCGCCCGCGTCCCACGCGTCGAACATCGCCACGGTGTCCGGCCCGACCAGCTGGGTGGCCGTGCCGACCAGCCCGACCGCGCCGATGGCGAGCCACGGCAGGATCTCGGCGTCGTTGCCGGCGTAGTAGGCCAGACCGGTCTCGGCGATGACCCGGGCACTCGAGGTGACGTCGTTCTTGGCGTCCTTCACCGCGACGATCCGGTCGTGCTCGGCCAGGGCCGCGAGGGTCGCCGCCTCGATCGCGACGCCGCTGCGGGCCGGGATGTCGTAGACCATGACGGGCAGGTCGGTGCTGTCCGCGACCACCCGCATGTGCGCCGCGATACCGGCCTGCGGCGGCTTGTTGTAGTACGGGGTGACGACGAGCAGGGCGTCGGCGCCGGCCTTCGCGGCCTCCTGGGCGAGGTGCACGGTGTGCACGGTGTCGTTGGTGCCGACCCCGGCCACGATCGTCGCGCGATCGCCCACCGCCTCCGACACGACCCGGATGAGGTCGGCCTTCTCGGCGTCGCTGGTGGTCGGGGCCTCGCCGCCGGTGCCGTTGAGGACCAGGCCCTCGTGCCCCTGCTCGTCGACCAGCCAGGTCGCGAGCGCCTGCGCGGTGTCGAGGTCGAGGCTCCCCGCGACGTCGAACGGCGCCACCATCGCCGACACCACGCGGCCGAACGGCGCGCGGGCGCCTTCCCTCAGCATCGCGACCACTCCATGGGACTCGATTCTACCGGCGGGGACGCCCCGCTCCGGTCAGCGCCGAGCGCCGAACCCGCCCGTGAACCGCCCCGGCCGCGGGACCGGCTGCGGTGGCAGCGTCCGGGCCCGCACCAGCACGCTCGCGGCCCGGGCGACGGCGTCGTCCACGTCGACGTCCGGGAGCTCCTGCTCGTCGTCGCGGTGCACCCGGACGACGGTCACCCACAGCCCGGCGAGCGCACCCTGCCGGAGCACGGTGAAGCGGCTCCCGGGCAGGAACACCGTCTCCTGCTCCTCGGGGTGGTCGGTGAGCCCGGCGACGTCGCGGCCGGTCGCGCCGAACAGGGCGACCACCGCCTCACCGGCGAAGCCGTCGGTGGCGATCTGCGGGTCGCGGCTGGTGCGCAGCCAGCCCGGCTCGACGTAGGACTCGCCGACCTCCCACCAGTCGGCGCCGGCGCCGCGGAACGACATCCCGGGCATCGACGGGATCGCGGTGACCTGGTCGACGTCGTCGAGATCGTCGACGGACAGGCCGCGCACGGACGCGGCGTCGCCGTCCTCGAAGTGGGTCACGGTGTCGTGGTCCCCGCCCGGAGGCGCGGCGTCACGGCGGGCACCCGTTCAGGAGATGCGCACGAGCCGGGCGGGCCACGCGCCGGTCTCGGACCGCTCGCCGGCGACGGCCCGGATGCCCTTGCGGACGAAGGCGCGCGGCTCGGTGTCGTAGTCGACGTCGACCTCGACGTCGTCACCGGTCCAGCGGAACGACACCCGCACGGCGGGCGCGCTCTCGTCCCCGACCAGGTCGTACGACGCCTCGTCGCCCGTGGACGCCACCAGCGTCGCGAGGACCGACACGGCCATCAGAACCTCCCCGACCCGACCCACGCGGGTGCGTCGCCGGTCATCGACCGTATCCGTCCAGGTCCTCGCGGGTCGACGACGGGATGCCCTGCTCCCAGTTGGCGACGCCGTTGGCGTGGCCGTGCGCCTCGCCGTACCCGGCCCCCGGGTGCTCGCGCAGGTAGTTGCTCTCGGCGAGCTCGTGGCGCAGCAGCACCTGGTCCTCGGGCAGGGCGGTGCCGTTGCGCAACCGCATCCACGCCTCGGCCATGTCGGCGTCGGGTTCGAACCGGCCGACCGTGCTCTCGCCGTACTTGTCGAGCACGTGCTCGTCGTGGAAGACGTGCTGTTTGATCTGCGCGATCTCCTCGCGGCTGAACGTGCCCTCGGGCAGGTTCTTCGTGATCGCGTCGACGTCACCGCCGTCGCGGCGGATCGCGTCGTAGGCGTCGCGCTCCCACTTCTGCAACCGCGCGACGCTCGTCGGGCGGTACCGCGCCCCGCGGGCCGCGATCTCTCGGACCGTGGTCGCCTCGCGCTTGGCGAGCTTCTTGAACAGGCCCTTGGCCTTCTCGAGGATGTCCTTGATGACGGTCTGCAGGTGCGTGAGCAGTTTCTTCAACGCCTGCCGACAGATGACGCGGGTGGCCGCGACGAATCCGGGCACCTCGGCCATGGTCGCGCCGAAGCTGAAGAACGCAGTGGCGATCGCCTGGGCGATCTCGGCGGCGAGGATCGCCAGCTGCGCGATGTAGGCGAGCTTGAGCGCCACCGTGATCCCGGCGAACCCGGTCAGGGTGGTGCCGAGCAGCTCGGCCGCGTCGCTGTCGTCGCCGAGCCGCTGCTTCGGGCCGTCGGCGCCGTTCCACCACGTCTCGAACGCCTGGGCGGCGTCGCCGGTGGTCTCGGCGGTGACCGGCTGCACGGCGGCGAGGGCCGAGGAGGAGATGCCACGCAGGTCGGTGGCGAGCTGGGACCACTTCCCTCCGGCCGCGTCGAGCAGGTCCTCGTCGGCCTCGGGCCACGTCATGCCGACGAGGCTCAACGGCTCGGTGAGCCAGCCCGGCAGCTCGATGCTCACGGCGCCAACGCCTGGAAGCGCGCCTGCACCGCGGTGTCGTTCTGCTGGTGGGTGTCGGCCCAGTCGTGCAGCGAGACCGCCGCGTAGTCCAACTGGTCGGCGTGCGAGCTCACCGTCTCGATCGCGTGCGACACCACGGCGGTGTAGAGCGCACCGAAGATCGAGCCCTGCTCGTCACCGCCCCACGGGTTGCCGTCGGTGACCGTCGACATCACGCCCGAGATCTTCTCCCGGAGATCGGCCTCGACGTCCTGCAGCGCCGACGACGCGGTGGTGAGCGTCGCCGGCGTGATCTCGAACCCGTCAGCCACGGGGTTCCTCCGTTCCACGGTGGACGGCGTCGAGCTTGGCCATGATCGCGTCCATCCGGGTCGTCGCCTCGTCGGCGATGGTCTGGACCTGCGCGACGATGTCGTCGCGTTCACGGTGGGACCGGCTCACCAGCTCGTCGGCGTTGGCCTCCAGCGCCGTGGTGACCGCGGCGCGCGCCGCGGCGAAGGCCTCGGCGATCGCGCTCTGCAACCCGGC
>CAXUNA010000492.1:0-3418 GCA_964252095.1 uncultured Jatrophihabitans sp.
GGCCCTCGGCACGCTGCCCTGGGAGGGGCTCAGCCTGTCCCGCGGCGAACCCGCCATCCCGGTGCGGTTCGTCGTGACGACCTGACCGCCGGCCCGGGCACTTCGGTGGTCACTTCGGTGATCGGATGGTCAGCTCGATCCGACCACCTCATCGCGGAAGTGACCACCCACCCGCAGCAGAACGCGACATCGGCCGCACCCCCGTGGGGATACGGCCGCTGTCGGGCGTGCTGGGTCTCTAGTTCGGCTCCGGGTCCCGGGTTCCACCCGAACCACCGGCGGAGCTGACGGCGCCGGCGGCGGAGGGCACGGTGTGCACGATCCCGCCGGAGTGCGCCTCCTCCTCGAGCCGCTGGAGCAGGTGCGGGTAGTGGTACTCGAACGCGGGGCGCTCGGACCGGATCCGCGGGATGGCGGTGAAGTTGTGCCGCGGCGGCGGACAGGAGGTCGCCCACTCCAGGGAGTTGCCGTAGCCCCACGGGTCGTCGGAGGTGACGACCTCGCCGAACTTGTAGCTCTTGTAGACGTTGTAGAGGAACGGCAGCGTCGAGGCGCCGAGGATGAACGAGCCGATGGTCGAGAACGTGTTGAGGAACGTGAAGCCGTCGCTCGGGAGGTAGTCCGCGTAGCGGCGGGCCATGCCCTCCGCCCCGAGCCAGTGCTGGACCAGGAACGTGGCGTGGAACCCGATGAAGGTCAGCCAGAAGTGCACCTTGCCGAGGCGCTCGTCCAGGTACCGGCCGGTGAACTTCGGGAACCAGAAGTAGATGCCCGAGTAGGCCGCGAACACGATCGTGCCGAACAGCACGTAGTGGAAGTGGGCGACGACGAAGTAGCTGTCCGCCACGTGGAAGTCGATCGGCGGCGAGGCGAGCAGGACGCCCGTGAGGCCGCCGAACAGGAACGTCACCATGAACCCGAGTGCGAACAGCATCGGGGTCTCGAAGGTGATCGAGCCGCGCCACATCGTGCCGATCCAGGCGAAGAACTTCAGGCCGGTCGGCACCGCAATGAGGAACGTCATCAGCGAGAAGAACGGCAGCAGGACGGCGCCGGTGGTGAACATGTGGTGCGCCCACACCGTGAGCGACAGCGCGGCGATCGCGATGGTGGCGAAGACCAGGCCCTTGTAGCCGAACAGCGGCTTGCGGCTGAAGACCGGGATGACCTCGGTGACGATGCCGAAGAACGGCAGCGCGACGATGTACACCTCGGGATGGCCGAAGAACCAGAACAGGTGTTGCCAGAGGATGGCGCCGCCGTTGTCCGAGTCGAAGACGACGGCTCCGAGGTTCCGGTCGGCGTAGGCCACCAGCAGGGCCGCGGTGAGGATCGGGAACGCGAGCAGCACCAGGAGCATCGTGATGAGCATGTTCCAGGTGAAGATCGGCATCCGGAACATCGTCAGGCCGGGGGCGCGGAGCGCCACGATCGTGGTGATGAAGTTGACGCCGCCGAGGATCGTGCCGAGGCCGGAGATCGCGAGGCCGATGATCCAGAGGTCGGCGCCGGAGCCCGGGCTGTTCTGGACGTTCGCGAGCGGCTGGTAGGCGTACCAGCCGAAGTCGGCCGCGCCGCCGGGGGCGATGAAGCCCGCCACCGCGGTGGACGCGCCGAACAGGTACAGCCAGTACGAGAAGGCGTTGAGCCGCGGGAACGCGACGTCCGGCGAGCCGATCTGCAGCGGCATGACCAGGTTGCCGAAGGCGAACACCAGCGGGGTCGCGAAGAACAGCAACATGATCGTGCCGTGCATCGTGAACAGCTGGTTGTACTGCTCGGGCGAGAGGAACTGCAGGCCCGGGCGGGCGAGCTCGGCGCGCATGAGCAGCGCGAGCAGGCCGCCGACCAGGAAGAACGCGAACGACGTGACCATGTACATCCGACCGATGAGCTTGTGGTCGGTGGTCCGCAGCATCTGCGAGAGCAGCGAGCCCTTCGCCGCGGTGTGCGCGGGGAACGGGCGGCTGACGATCGGTTCCGGGCCAGCTCCCGCCGCTGCGGGGTTCTCGGCGGTGGTGGTCATGAGGCCGCCCTCCTGATCGTCACGGGTGGAGCTTAACTCCGGGCCCGGACGTTTCCCCCTCCGGGGAGCCCGTCCGGCACCACACCGTCACGCACTCGTGATGCGCGGCTCTGAACAGGTTCAAACCGCACCCGGCTCAGCGAGCCGTCCGCAGGTCCTCCTCGCGGTCCGCGGCGTCCAGGGCGCGGTGCACGGTGGCGAGGACGAACGCGCCGGCGAGCACCACCACCGTGGCGACCAGGTAGGGCACGTGCGGGTTGTAGGCCGCGGCGAGCCGCCCGGCGACGTAGGGCGCCAGTCCGCCGCCGATGAACCGGACGAAACCGTAGGTGGCCGAGGCCACCGGACGCGGGACCGGCGCGATCGACATGACCGCGGTGGTGACCAGCGTGTTGTTCACCCCGACGAAGATCCCGGACACGATCACCGCGACGATGACCGTCGTCGGGCTGTCGGCCCAGATCCCGATGACCGCGCAGACCGCCGCGACGCCGGTCAGGTTGGCGTAGAGGGTGCGGGGTGTGCCGACGTGCGCCTTGAGCCACGGCGCGAGGAACACGGCACAGAGCGCGACGAGGATGCCCCAGCCGAAGAACACGAACCCGAGCTGGATCGGCGAGAGCCCGCCCATGAGGAACGGCGCGTAGCCGAGGATCGAGAAGAAGCCCCAGTTGTAGAGCAGCCCGGTGACGCTCGTGGTCGCGAGCGCCCGGTGCCGCAGTGCCCTGATCGGGTCGAGCAGCGACGCCCGTTGTGCGGGCTTCGGCGTCTTCGGGACCAACGTGGCGGAGGCGACCAGCGCCACGAACATCAGGACGGCGACGCCGAAGAACGGGCCGTGCACGCTGATGTTGCCGAGCACCCCGCCGACGAGCGGCCCGGTGGCGATGCCGACGCCGAGCGCCGTCTCGTACAGGACGATCGCGCCGCCGAAGCCCCCACTGGCGGACCCCACGATCACGGCGAGCGACGTGGCGATGAACAGGGCGTTGCCCAGGCCCCAGCCCGCGCGGAAGCCGATGATCTCGTCGATGCCGTTGCTGGACCCGGCGAGGGCCGCGAACACCACGATCAGCCCGAGGCCGACGATCAACGTGCGTTTCGCGCCCAGGATGCTCGACACCCAGCCGGTGATCAGCATCGCCACGGCCGTCACGACCAGGTAGCTGGTGAACAGCAGCGTGGTCTGGCTGGTGGTCGCCCCGAGCTGGTCCTTGATGGCCGGCAGGATCGGGTCGACCAGGCCGATGCCCATGAACGACACGACGCACGCGAACGCGACCGCCCACACCGCCCGCGGCTGCGCGAACGGGCTGGGCGCGGGCCCGCCGTGCGACCCGTGGGCGACCGGGGCTGACGTGGCGCTCATGCGGCGACTCCTTCGAGTGACAG
>CAXUNA010000493.1:0-3416 GCA_964252095.1 uncultured Jatrophihabitans sp.
ACTACCCGGCGGTCACGGTAGCCCCGCCGCCACCAACCACCCCGCCGGGGGGGCGGGGGCCCGCGGTGGCCTGGCGTTCGCGCTCGGTTCGGCCGCGACGTTCGGCACCGCCGGGGTGTTCGCGGCCGCGCTCATCGACGCCGGCTGGAGCCCGGCCGCCGCGGTGACGGCCCGCATCACCGTCGCCGCCCTCGTCCTCACCGTTCCCGCCCTCATGGCGCTGCGGGGTCGCTGGCGGGCGCTCGCGGCGTCCTGGCGTCCGGTCGTCGCGTACGGCCTGGTCGGGGTGGCCGGCTGCCAGCTCTGCTACTTCAACGCCCTCGAACACCTGTCGGTCGGTGTCGCGCTGCTGCTGGAGTACCTCGGCACCGTGTTCGTCGTCGGGTGGGTGTGGCTGCGGACCCGGCGGGCGCCGGGGCGGCTCACCCTCGGCGGCACCGCCCTCGCCGTCGCGGGCCTGGTCCTCGTGCTCGATCTCACCGGTGCCCAGCGGGTCGACCCGGTCGGCGTGGTCTGGGGGCTGGTGGCGGCCGTCGCGCTCGCGACCTACTTCGTGCTGTCCGCGCGCACCGACGACCCGCTGCCCCCGGTCGTCACCGTCTGGGCCGGGATGGTCGTCGGCGCCGTGACGCTGGCCGTGCTCGGCGTGCTCCGGGTGCTGCGGATGCACGTCGGGGCGTCGACCGTCGAGTTCGCCGGCACCCGGACGAGCTGGCTGGTCCCGGTGCTCGGCCTGGCCGTCGTCGCCGCGGCCGTCGCGTACCTGCTCGGGATCGCCGCCGCCCGTCGGCTCGGCGCCACCGTCGCGTCCTTCGTCGGGCTCACCGAGGTGCTGTTCGCCGTGTTGTTCGCCTGGCTGTTCCTGTCCCAGCTCCCCGGTGTCGTCCAGCTGGCCGGCGGGGTGCTCATCGTCGGTGGCGCGATGTGCGTCCGGCTCGACGAGCTGCGCCAGGCGCGTGCCGAGCGTCGGCTCGCGCTCTCAGCCCCGACTGGTTACATGGTCGGGTGACCTCCGAAGGATCCCGCAGGCCGGGAGAGACCCGCCGTGGCCGCCACTAGCCAGCGGTCCCGCGACCGCGCCGAGGCGCGTCGCGTGGAGATCGCCGAACGGCAGAAGCGGGAAGCCCGCCGACGGCTGCTGCTGCGGATCTTCATCCCGGTCGTGCTGGTGATCGTCGTCGTGGCCGTGTTCGTGATCGTGAAGGCGACCACGGGAGGCGGGTCGAAGGCGGCGGCCCCCGGCGTCATCGCCTCGGGGGCCGCACCGGCCTCCGTCGTGCAGGAGATCACCACGATCCCGGCCGCCACCTTCGACGCGGCGGGGGTGGCGAGCGGTGTGGACGGTCCGAAGCCGGTCGACGGCGGCGCCGCGCTCACCTCGGACGGCAAGCCGCGGGTGCTCTACGTCGGCGCCGAGTTCTGCCCGTACTGTGCGGCCGAACGGTGGGCTGTCGTGACCTCGCTGGCGCGCTTCGGCACGTGGAGCGGGCTGGGCCAGACCAACTCCTCGGGCACGGACGTCTACCCCAACACCGCCACGCTGTCGTTCCACGGCGCCACGTACACCAGCGACTACCTGGTGTTCAACGGGTACGAGACCACCGACCGCGACCACAAGGCGCTCGACACCCTGCCCGACGCGGACCAGAAACTGTTCGAATCCCTCGACTCGGACGGCAGCATCCCGTTCCAGGACCTCGGCGGGAAGTACGCCCAGACCGGTGCGAGCTTCGATCCGCAGATCCTGGCGGACATGACGCACGCCCAGATCGCCACGGCGATCGCGGACCCGAAGAGCGCCGTCGGCAAGCAGGTGCTCGCCGCGGCGAACCTCTACACCGCACGGCTGTGCCAGCTGACCGGCGGCAAGCCCGGCGACGTGTGCACGTCGCCCGCGGTCACGGCCGCGACGTCCGCACTGGGTTCGTGAGCGGCGCCCCGGTCACGCCCGCGGTGCCGCGCACCGCCGCCGGCCGCACCACGCTGGTGCTGTCACTGCTCGGGCTCGCGGTGTCGGTCTACCTCACGGTCGAGCACTTCAGCGCCTCGACCACGCTGGCGTGCCCGGCCACGGCCGCCTTCGACTGTCTCAAGGTGACGACCTCGACCTGGTCGACGATCGCCGGGGTGCCGGTGGCCGTGCTCGGCCTGGTGTTCTTCGTGGCGATGACGGCCCTGGCGCTGCTGACCGGCCGGATCGCGGCGGACCTGCGGGTGATTGCCGCGGGCGTCGGCACGCTCATGGTGCTGTGGCTGGTGTACGTCGAGCTGTTCCTCGTCGACTCGCTGTGCCTGTGGTGCACCGGCGTCCACGTCCTGACGCTCGCCCTGCTCGGGACGACGCTGTGGTGGCGCGAGACCTCACGCCCCGCGGTCGAGACCGCGCGGCGCGCCGAGCCGGCCCGCCCGTGAGCGGGGCCGTCGAGGAGGCCGGGTGGGTCGAGCACGCGATCTGGTGGCAGGTCTACCCGCTGGGCTTCACCGGGGCCGACCCCACCGGCGCCGACCGCTCGGTCCACGGCGGCCTCGACCAGCTGGCCGCCTGGCTCGACCACGCGATCTCCCTGGGCGCATCGGGTGTCGCGCTCGGCCCGGTGTTCGCGTCGCAGTCACACGGCTACGACACGCTCGACCACTTCGCGGTCGACTCCCGCCTCGGTGACGACGCCGCGTTCGACCGGTTCGTGGCCGCGGCGCACGACCGTGGCCTCCGGGTGCTGCTCGACGGGGTGTTCAACCACGTCGGCAGCGAGCACCCGTGGGTACGCGACGCCGACCGCCGGTACGTCACCGAGGGGGTGTTCGAGGGCCACGCCGGGCTCGTCACGCTCGACCACGGCTCGGCCGCGGTCGTCGACCACGTCGTCGCGGTGATGACGCACTGGCTCGACCGCGGCGCCGACGGCTGGCGGCTCGACGCCGCGTACGCCGTCCCCACCACGTTCTGGGCGCAGGTCCTGCCCCGCGTGCGCGAGGCCCACCCCGACGTCTACGTGGTCGGTGAGGTCATCCACGGCGACTACCCGTCGTTCGTGCAGGATGCAACGGTCGACAGCGTCACCCAGTACGAGCTGTGGAAAGCCGTCTGGAGCGCGCTGCACGACGCCAACCTCTTCGAGCTCGCCCACGCCCTCGGCCGCCACGACGACCTGCTCGACGCCTTCGTGCCGTGGACGTTCGTCGGCAACCACGACGTCAGCCGGATCACGTCGCAGGTCGGCGACCCGCGGCACCGGCCGCACGCCGACGTCGTGCTGTTCACCGTCGCGGGCACGCCCGCCGTCTACTACGGCGACGAGTACGACGCGCTCGGCGTCAAGGAGGAGCGGGTCGGCGGCGACGACGCCGTGCGCCCGGTCTTCCCGCCCGAGCCCGGGGAGCCGTCCGGCGCGGCCGCGGAGGCGCTCGCGCGGACC
>CAXUNA010000494.1:0-3397 GCA_964252095.1 uncultured Jatrophihabitans sp.
GCACGAACGGGACGACGACGCTGAACCACGGCCCGTGGGTGAAGCGCTCGCGGGCCTGCGCCTCGGTGAGCGGCAGGTGCGGGAAGTGCCCCACGCGGTCCCACCGCTCGCAGTAGGTGACGTCCACGCTCACCCCCGCACGGACGACGTCGGCACCCGCAGAACGTAGCGTGCAGCGGGTGACCACGTTGATCGACGACCTCGGCGAACCGGTCGAACTCCCGGCGCCGCCGACCCGCATCGTGTCGCTGGTGCCGTCGATCACCGAGGCCCTGGCGGCCTCGGTGCCCGCGCGGCTGGTCGGCGCGACCGAGTGGTGCACGCGGCCGGCAGATCTCGACGTCACCCGCGTGCGGGGAACCAAGAACCCCGACCGCGCCGCGATCGGATCGTTGCACCCTGATCTGGTCGTGGCGAACCAGGAGGAGAACCGGGAACTCGACGTGCGGCGACTGCGGGAAGCGGGCGTGCCGGTGTGGGTGACGCGCATCGAGACCCTCGACAACGCGTTCCGATCGTTGCACCGGCTGCTGGTCGACGTGCTCGGTCTCGACGAACCGGCGTGGCTGCGCACCGCCCGCGCGGCGTGGGCCGAGCCGGCCCGCGGCCCGCGACGACGCGCCGCGATCGCCATCTGGCGCGACCCGTGGATGGTGGTCGGGCCCCGCACCTTCACCGGCGACGTCCTCGACCGGCTCGGGTACGACAACTGCTTCGGCGACGCCGACGACCGCTATCCGACCGTGGCGGCGGCCGACATCGCCGCCGCCGACCCGGATGTCGTCGTGCTCCCGGACGAGCCGTACGTCTTCTCCGCCGGCGACGGCCCTGAGGTGTTCCCGCAACTGCCCGCGGCACTCGTCGAGGGACGCCTGCTGACCTGGTACGGCCCGTCGCTCGTCGACGCCCGCGCGACCCTCACCGCTGCCCTCGCGATCGGAACCTGAGCCCGCGCGGTGGAACCGGGCCGTCAGAAGGCCGGCTGGACGATCCGGAAGTGGTTGCCGAACGGGTCTCGGGCGCCGCAGTCGATGCCGTAGGGCTGCTGGGTCGGCGGGTCGGTGAACTCCACGCCGCGTTCCTTCAGTGTCTCGTACGTCTTCTGGCAGTCGTCGGTCGTCAGCCCGAAGGTGAAGCCGGTCGCGCCCTTGCTCACCAGCTCGCGGGTGGCCGCGCCCGACGCCTCGTCCATGCCGGGCGGGCCGGGGAGTTCGAGCAGGATGTCGCGGCCGGTGGTGCCGGGCACGCGCACGGTGAGCCACCGCATCGGGCCGAAGTCCATGTCGGCCGACACCTCGAGGCCGAGGACCTCGGTGTACCAGGTCCTCGCCTCCTCCTGGTCGAGGACGAACACGTGCGACATGTTGATGGAGTTCCACATGCCGCAGACGCTAGAGGGCGTCCGCCGGCGCCGGCTTCTCCGAAACTGCTGTCCTGACGCTGCTCGGCCGGGTCCAGGAGCGCGAGAAGCACCCCGGCACCGACGGCGGGTGGGGCGGGGTGTGCTCGCGGTACTCCGAAGGGGTCGCGCCGACGATCCGGCGGAATGTGGTGCTGAACGTCCCGAGGCTGGTGAACCCGACGAGGACGCAGATCTCCGTGACGGTCGCCGGGGTCTCGCGCAGCAGGTACATCGCGCGCTCGACCCGGCGCCGCTGCAGGTAGCGGTGCGGGGTCTCACCGAAGGTCTCCTTGAACGTGCGGGAGAAGTGCGCCGGCGACACGAACGCCACGCGCGCCAGCGAGGGGACGTCGAGCGGCTCGGCGTACGAGCGGTCCATGAGGGCGCGCGCCCGCAACATCCGCCGGTTCGTCTGCTCCCGCGCGGCCCCCACGACTGCATCTCACCACGGCGTCCGGGGCGGGGTGACGCGGTACGCTCGGCCCGGCACGGTGGAACCGACGCAGCAACCCTCGCTGCGCACCGCCTGCCCGGGACCCACAGCCCGTCCCACCCCCGTACGACCGCCGCCCATGCCGCCGTCGTGCACGACGCCCGCGATCTCCCCACGCCGCTCGCGGGCCGCGAGGCAACGCGTGAGCCGGACCCCGTCCCCGGGGAGAGCCGGCATTCGGAAGGCGCCTGCCGGTGACCACCACGTTCGGATTCGTCAGCACCTACCCGCCGACCCAGTGCGGGCTCGCCACGTTCACCCACTCGCTGCGCGCGGCCCTCCGGGACCCGGGCGACCACGCGCCGGTCGCCCGCCTGGTCGAGCGGGCCGAGGCCCGGCCGTCACCGGAGGTCGTGGCCCAGATCGTCGAGGGCGACCCGGCGAGCCTGCGCGACGCGGTGACGCGCCTCGACGACTGCGACGTCGTGGTGCTGCAGCACGAGTTCGGCATCTACGGCGGCCCCGACGGTGACGAGGTGCTCGACATCCTCGCCCGGACCCACGCCGCCACGATCGTCGTGCTGCACACCGTGCTGACCGCCCCGACCCCGCACCAGCGCGAGGTGCTCCAAGCGGTGGTCGACGCCGCCGACGCCGTCGTGACCATGACGCCGACGGCCCGCGACCGCCTGGTCGCGAGCTACCGCGTGCGGCCGGAGAAGGTCTCGATCATCCCGCACGGTGCCCCCGAGAGTCGCACGCTCGCGATCCACCCGGTCTTCCGCTCGTCGGAACGTTTCACCGTGCTGACGTGGGGCCTGCTCGGCCCGGGCAAGGGCATCGAGTGGGCCATCGAGGCGATGGCGCTCGTCGACGACGTCGTGCCCGCCCCGCACTACGTCGTCGCCGGGCAGACCCACCCGAAGGTCCTGGCCCACGAGGGCGAGCGGTACCGCAGCGGACTCGGCGAGCGGGTACGACGCCTCGGCCTGGAGAGCGCCGTCACGTTCGACGCGCACTACCGCGACGCGGCCTCGCTCGAGAGGTTGGTGGCGTCGGCCGACCTGGTGCTGCTGCCGTACGACTCCCGCGACCAGGTGACGTCGGGCGTGCTCATCGAAGCGGTCGCGGCCGGCAGACCCGTGATCGCCACGGCCTTCCCGCACGCTCGCGAACTGCTCTCCGGCGGCGCCGGCATCGTCGTGCCGCACGAGGACCCCGGGGCGATCGCCGAGGCGATCCGCACGGTCGCGACCGGACGCGGGGTCGCCGCCGCCATGGCCGGTCGCGCCGCGGCGACCGCGCCGGACCTGCTGTGGGGAAGCGTCGCGGACCGCTACCGCGAGCTCGCCGGGCGGATCGTCTCCGCGCGGATCGCCGCATGACGATCGGCACGCGGGTGGCCACCCCCGTGTACGACCACCTCGACCACATCACCGACGGCCGCGGGCTGTTCGAGCACGCGCTGCTCACCGATCCGCGCCCGGAACACGGCTACTGCGTCGACGACGTGTCCCGCGCCCTGGTCGTCATGTGCCGTGAGACCTCCGCCGGGTCGCGCA
>CAXUNA010000495.1:0-3384 GCA_964252095.1 uncultured Jatrophihabitans sp.
GCCCGGAACGCACCCGCCCCGCCCCGTGGCCCGTCCGGATCCGGCGCCGCCGCGTTCGGTGCCCGCTCGGCGGCCGGTCGCACGTTCCGCACCTGGCTCGGCCTCGCCCTCGGGCTGACGCCGCTGTTCATGCTCATCTCCGACGCCCGGTGGTACGTCGTCGGCATCGGCGCGACGATCGTGACCGTCGGGCCGGCGTGGGCGTTGCGGCTGTGGCGGTCGTCGTCCCCGGCGCGGGTGTGGCAGCTGCTGCCCGGCCTGCTGCTGTTGCCCCTCTACCTCACCGCGGTCTGCATCCCCACCGGCGCGATCGCGGGGATCGTCCCGTCGAAGACGACCTGGACGCAGCTGGGCCTGCTGCACGACGAACTCGTCACGACCATCGCGCGCTCGACCGCCCCCATCGAGTCCACGCCCGGCGTGCGGCTCGCGCTGGCGGCGTTGCTCGGCGTCGGCATCGTCATGGTCGACGTCCTGTGCACGGTGCTCGAGGCGCCGGCGATGGTCGGGCTGGTGCTGCTGCCGGTGTTCGTGCTGGCCGGCGGCACCGTCCGCAAACCGGTCGGCGTGTGGTGGTTCGTGCTCGCCGCGATCGGCTACCTGCTGATCCTGTCCACGACCGGCCCGGAGGCGAAACCCTGGGGCCGCAAGATCGGGCGGCGGCCACCCGGGGCGCCACCGTCGCTGGTGTCGGGTAGGACCATCGGCGTCCTCGCGATCCTGGCCGCGGTGGTCGTGCCGCTCGTGACCGGCGGCACCGGCGCGAACCTCATCGCCGACGCCCTCCACACCGGCAACGGCGACGGCAAGGGCACCGGCTCGGGCACCGGCGGGGTCACCCAGCTCGCCTCGCTCAAGGGCTCGCTCACCCGCGGGACGCCCATCGACCTCATGTCGGTGACGGTCCCGACCGGCGCAACGGTGGAACCGTTCTACCTGCGGCAGTCGGTGCTCGACGTGTTCACCGGCGACGGCTGGATCCCCGGCCGGACCCGCGACACGTCGGATCTCGCCCTCGACGGCCTGCCCGAGGACCCGGCCCGGCCCGACACGGCCGCGTACCCCTTCACCGCGAACGTCAACATCTCGGGCCTCGACGGGCGCGCGGTCACCTTCGCCGACACCGTCGGGGTCGCGGGCCTGCCGAACGGGACCCGCTGGGACCCCTCGCACGGCACCTTCACCAACGGCACCGTGGACAAGGGCACGCGCTACACCGTCAAGGTGGCGCAGCCCAACCCGACGAACGCGCAGCTGGAGCAGGCGTCCGGCGTGCTGCCGGAGGACTTCCCCACCACGTGGCTCGAGACGCCGGACGTCATCGACCCGACGGTGCGCTCGACCACCGACCAGGTGATCGGCTCGCAGACCAACCCGTACGACAAGGCCAAGGCGCTGTCGGACTACTTCACCGACGGCACCCACGGCTTCACGTACAGCCTCAACGTCCCCGAGGGCGATTCCGCCGACGCCGTCGCGAACTTCCTGCAGAACAAGCAGGGGTTCTGCCAGCAGTACGCGGCCGCGATGGCGCTGATGCTGCGTGTGGCGGGTGTGCCGTCCCGTGTGGTGGTGGGCTACACGCACGTCGCCCCCGACGACTCCGGCACCTTCACCGTGACAACCCGCGACGCGCACGCCTGGGTCGAGGCCTACATCGGCGGGCTCGGGTGGATCTCGTTCGACCCGACGCCGCTGACCGGCAACGACGCCGCCCGCAGCGTCACACTCCCTTACCTCGCGCCCGAGGGATCGAACCCGACCGGTGGTGCGTCGGGGGCGAGCACCGGGCCGAGTGCGACCGGCAGCGCCAGCCCGACCGACGGCAAGCAGGCCGGGGTCCAGAACGACACCGGCGCCACCGGGTCCGGCCCGCTCGCCGACGCCGCGCCGAACCACGTCGGCCGGTGGGTCGGGCTGTGGGTCGCGCTGGCGATCGTGCTGTTCGTGCTGCTGACGCCGTCGGTGATGCGGATGACCCGCCGCCGCGCCGCCCGTCGCGCCACCGACTCCGGCGCCCCGGAGGCGAGGTTCGACGAACTGCGGGACACCTGTGTCGACCTCGGCCTGGACTGGTCGGCCGCCCGGTCACCACGCGCCGTCGGGGCCTGGCTCGCGAGGCACGGGGTGCCGGAGGACGTCAGCCGGCCGCTCGTCACCGCCGTCGAGCAGGCGCGCTACGGCCGCACGGCTCCGGTGGTCGACATGGACGGTCTCGACGCCGCGCTCGCGACGACCAGTGCCCGGTTGCGTCACGACGTCGGCCGCCGGGACCGCTGGCGGGCCCGCTGGTGGCCGCGCTCGGTGGTGCTCGACATCCGGCGCCGCACCCGCGCGCGCACCGACGCCGTGCGCCAGTCGTTCACCACCTGGTCGAACCGGCCGCAGACCGCCGGGCGCGGCCTGGGCAGTCTCGGCCGTCGTCGCCGCTGAGCCGGCGGGCGGCCGGGCGGGATTGAAGACCCGCGAGTGGTCGGTTCCGGGTCCGAGTGGTCAGAAAAAACTGCCCACTCGACGGCTGAACTGCCCACTCACTAACGGTGGGAGCGGGTCGGTCAGCGGGCGGCGTGACGGGCCACCGCACTCCCGGCCGGTGAGGCCGAGGGACGCGTGGAGGGCGCAGAGGCGGTTACGAGCCGTCGGACTCGAAGCGGCGGCGCATGCGGTCTTCCATGCGGGCGCGGATGCCGGTGGCGGGCGCCTTGCTGGTCCGCTTGCCGGGTCCGGCGCTGCCGGTACCGCCGGTGAGTGACGACGCGTCGGTCGGAGCGGTGTTGCCGCCGCGCAGCGCGATGGTCGCGTAGGTGAGGGCGCCGACGATGAGGATGAACCCGAGGACGGCCGGGATCGGGTTCTTGATCACCAGACCGAGCAGGACCAACCCGAGACCCGCGAGCACGCCGATGATCGAGATCGGGATCCAGCGCCGGCCGGGGCTACGCCGTTTGGCGGTGCGCACACTGGCGGCGAACTTCGGATCCTCGGCGTACAGCGCCTTCTCGATGTCGTCGAGCAGACGCTGCTCGTGCTCGGAGAGTGGCACCGTGGCCCTCCCGTCCCGTTTCAAGTCCACCGGCCCCGCCGGTGGCACGAACTTACTGGTTCCGTACCCCGCACGACGCGCGCTCGGACACCGTCCGAGATCCCGCCGACGAGATCATCCCCACTGAACGCCCGGGCTCGCACCCGGAACCGGTACCGCATTCACGACACTTCCTCGTCCTGAACGAACAGGACCCGGATGTGGTGCCCACTATAAGAGCCGTTCGCGTGCTCCGACACCTCGAACGAACGTGTGACGCGGACAGTTCAGCTGCGGCGACGACACGGTCCGGTCACGGCCACCGCCGACAGCTGTCGTTGTCGGGACGAACCCGACACGAC
>CAXUNA010000496.1:0-3383 GCA_964252095.1 uncultured Jatrophihabitans sp.
CCCCGCGCCCCCGCGCCCGCCCCGCGCCTTCCTCCCCCGGCGGCGCCCGGGCCCCCACCCCCCGCCCCCCCCGCGAGGAAACGGGCCTCCACCTCGGCCGTGACCACGATGTCCTCCGGTGACAGCTCGGGCGACGCCCCCACCGGTGCACTCTGCACCATCCAGTTCTCACCGCGCTTCCCGCGGCGCGGGCCGCCGGAAGGGTCGTCGAGCAGACCGACGTCGGCGAGGGACGTGAAGGTCACCGTGGTGAGACCGGCGGCCTCGGCGTAGTCCCGCGCTCGGCGTTCCGCGTCGGCCACCGCACGCCGGCGGGCGTCACGGGCGAACTCCCGGTCGTGCTCCTCGGTGAGCGCCCACGACACCTCCTCGACGCTCACGCCGCCGCGCGCGCCGACGTCGTCGAGGAAGCCGCCCAGGACGTCGAGATCCCGGAACGTCACCCGGATCCGGGCCTGGGCGTGGTGGACCGGCGCCAGCTGGCGGCCGTTCTGGTCCCACGGCCGGTCGAACCAGGTGTGCAGGCGGTCGCTGGACCACCGGGTGGCGGGGCCGTCCGGCGCCTCCGCCAGCGGGCGCACCAATGCGACGAGGGAGTTGGCGACGTCCACCGTGCGCCGGTAGACCTCCGCCTTGTCCGCACCGTCGTGCGCGACGACCAGCCGGACGGTCGCGAGCTCGGGCGGGTGCTGGGAGCTGGCGGAACCGCGGACCGTGACCACGACGTCGGGTGACATGGGCCCGAGCCAACCGCACCGCCGCGGTGGTCCGCCAGCGCGCACGCCGCCGATAAGCTGGGGACCGTGGCGATCGCGGCGGACGAGTCAGGTCGCGCCGACGGCGTGGTCGACGGCCGCCGCGAGCGGTGGGTGCAACACCGGGCCGACCGCCGGGCCGCGCTCGTCACCGCCACCATCGTGGCCATCGACGTCACCGCCACGGGCAGCCCCACGTTCGACGACGTCGCGGCGAGCGCCGGCGTCAGCCGGACCGTGCTGTACCGCTACTTCTCCGACCTCGACGACCTCCAGCAGGCGGCCGCGGCCCAGCTCGCCGACGACCTCATCGCCCGCGTGCTCGGCCCGCTCGGCGAGGGCCGCACCGCACGCGACATCATCGACAGCGTCCTCGACGGCATCGCGGGCTGGGTCGAGCAGCACCCCCGCCGCTACCAGTTCCTGCGGCAGTTCGCGGCCGGCGCGGAAGCCGCGGCCGGCGTCTCGGGCCACATGGAACGGGTCGAGGACACCGTCGCCGCGCGCCTCGCCGCCCTGCTGACGCTGTTCATGACCAGCTTCGGGATGCCCGCGAACACCGCCGAACTCGGCGCCCGCGCCCTCATCGGGCTGGTCGAGTCGAGCATGGTGTGGTGGGGGCGGCAGCCGGTGGAGTCGCGCCAGAGCCGCCCCGAACTGGTGGCGGCCGTCAGCCTCTACGTCTGGGCGGCGATCGACGCCGAACTGCGCGCGAACGGTGTCGTGCTCGGCCTCGACGACCCCCTCCCCGAGGAGGCCTCGTGAGCGAGGACCCGCCCGGCGACGACGGCTGGACCGGCCCCGCGGTCCTCGTGCACGGCGGGACCACGGTGGCGGTCGAGGCCACGCTGCGCGGACAGGTCGACACCATCGCGGGCAGCTACCACTGGTACGGCCGCCTCGCCGCCGACCCCGCCGTCACCGCGCTCGCCGCGGCCGTCGGCCACCGCGGGACGGTCACGCTCCGCACGCCGCGGGGTGAGGCGCCGACCGCGCTCGCCGACGCCGACCCGTGGGGCCGGTTCCGGGTGGAGGGTCGCGGCCACGCGCCGTTCCACGTGCTCACCGAGGTGCCGCCCGGCGGCTGAACGTGGGACCGTCGCAGGCCGCCGCACGTCACAGCACGTGAGGGACTCCCTGCGGGGCGGGAACGGTTGTACGAGACAGGAACGCGGTGGACGCAGGCGTCCGGGCCGCGCCGGTAGTTCCGACGACAGGAGGCCGCAGATGGCCAAGAAGAGCAGCATCGACCGTCGTCACCGCGTGGTGATCATCGGATCGGGCTTCGGCGGGCTGTTCGCCGCCAAGGAGCTGAACGGCGCCGACGTCGACGTCACGATGATCAGCCGCACCACCCACCACCTGTTCCAGCCGCTGCTGTACCAGGTCGCGACCGGCATCCTGTCCGAGGGCGAGATCGCGCCGGCCACCCGCGAGATCCTGCGCAAGCAGAAGAACCTCAAGATCATCCTGGGCGACGTCTACGCCATCGACCTCGAGGCGCAGACCGTCACCTCCGAGGCGCTCGACATCACCACCGTCACCGCCTACGACAGCCTGATCGTCGCGGCCGGCGCGAGCACGTCGTACTTCGGCAACGACCAGTACGCGCTCGACGCGCCCGGCCTGAAGTCGGTCGACGACGCCCTCGAACTGCGTGGCCGGATCTTCGGCTCGTTCGAACTCGCGAACATCGAGACCGACCCGGTGGTCCAGCAGGAGCTCATGACCTTCGTGGTCGTCGGCGCCGGCGCCACCGGCGTCGAGATGGCCGGGCAGATCTCCGAGCTCGCCCACCGCACGCTGCCGGGCGACTACACCGACGTCGACACCCGCAAGGCGCGGATCATCATCGTCGACGCCCTGCCGGGCGTGCTCACCAACTTCGGCCCGAAGGTCTCGGCCCACACCGCCGAGCGGTTGAAGGGCCTCGGCATCGAGTTGTGGCTCAACAACAAGGTCACCGACGTCGACGAGCGCGGCATCGAGGTCACCGACGACCACGGCACGAAGACCCGCATCGACGCCCGCACCGTTGTCTGGGCCGCGGGCGTGCGGGCCTCCACGCTCGGCGCCAAGATCGCCGAGCAAGCCGGTCTCGAGGTCGACCGCGCCGGGCGCATCCCCGTGCAGCCCGACGTCACCGTCAAGGGCCACCCCGAGGTGTTCGTGGTCGGCGACATGATGAGCCTGGACAAGCTGCCCGGCGTCTCGCAGGTCGCGATGCAGCAGGCCAAGTACGCGGCGAAGACGGTCCTGCGGCGGCTCAAGGGGCAGGCCCCGCTGCCGCCGTTCCACTACTTCAACAAGGGCTCGATGGCGACCATCTCGCGGTTCTCCGCGGTCGGCGACATCGGTCCGCTGAAGTTCGGCGGCGTGAAGTTCGCGGGCTTCGTCGCCTGGCTGCTCTGGCTCGGCGTCCACGTCTTCTACCTGGTCGGCTTCAAGAACCAGGTGACGACGGTCCTGCACTGGGCGATCACGTTCCTCGGCCGCAGCCGGTCGCAGCGCACGATCACCCACCAGCAGTTGGTGGGCCGCGCCGCGCTGCACCACATGGACATCCCGCACCTGGGCACGGCGCCGCGTCGCACCGACGACACCGGCGCGGCCGCGGCCGCTCCCAGC
>CAXUNA010000497.1:0-3370 GCA_964252095.1 uncultured Jatrophihabitans sp.
GACCGCGGGCGCGCCGGCGAACGCGACGTCGGTGAGGCGACCCAGCGTCATGACCGGCGCCGGGCCCGCGAGGGCACCGGACCGCACCGGGTTGCCGACCTGCGTCGCGCCCCAGGGGCCGTTGTCCTGCAGGCCGACGACGCGGTTCAACCACCCGGTCCGCACCGACGAGCCCGTGTCCGCACGCTCGAGGTGGTCCATCGACTCGAAGTGGCTGCGGGTGCGGTCCATCGCACCGACCGCGTGCACGATCCCGAACTGGCCGGCGGCCAACCGGGACTTCAGCGGCGCGAAGGCGGGGTGCAGACCGAAGGTGGCGTCGAGCTGGATCGCCCGCGACGCCGGCAGCGCGATCGTCGGCCGCAGCCGCTGGTAGTCCGGATCGTTCACCGGCGCCGCGACCGACAACCCGTCGATGCCGCCGTGCAGGCTCAGTACGACGAGCACGTCGCCGTCGGTCGGCGTCGCCGCCCGCGCGGTCCGTGTCCACGCCCCCGCGCTGAGCAGGCCGGCCGAGCCCGCGAGGGTCAGCCCCGCAGCGCCCAGCAGGTGCCGCCGGGACGGTCCACACGCGTCGCACGTGTCGGCGGAGGTGTTCGGGACAGTCGTGGTCATCGTCGTCACCGGTTCGTGAAGTAGGGGGAATCGAGCAGCAGGGGCGCGACGAGCCACTCGACCTGCCGCCACGACCACGAACTGACGTCCTCGTCGGCACCGCGGCCGAGGAAGGTCAGTACCGCGGTGCGGTGGGCGGCGGTGAGCGGGCAGGAGAGGAACCGGGCGGCGACCGCGTCGACGGCCGCTCCCATCGTGGTGAGCGGGCCGCTCACGTAGGAGCCGGGCGTCGGGAACTCCGCGAGCGCGCCCCACGGCAGCACCTGGTGCAGGTTGAACCGGCCGAGTTGGAACGACGGCGAGCTGTACGCGTCGGCGACGTCGGGGTAGCCGTCCGGCGTCGGGTACGTCAGCGGGACGTGGCCGATGAGCCGGGCGAGCGCCACCAGCGAGCGCCACCCCGCGATCCCGACGGCGGCGGGCGCGAGGTCGGTGACCCGGACGGTGGCGTAGAGGTCCTCGTACGGTCGGCGCGCCTTCAGCCCGGCCGCGGCGGCGAACTCCGCGCTCGCGAACAGGGCGCGGAGGACGGGGACGATCTGGGTGTCGTTGTCGAGGTAGACCTGGGTCAGACGGTCGACGAGCGTCGCGGGCGGGACGTCGGCGACGAACCGCACCGCGAGCCGGGTGGCGATCCGCCGGGCCGTGGCGGGGTGACGCGCGAGGTACGCGAGGTACGCCTGCACGACCGGCAGACCGTGTTTCTCCTTGTTCGCGTGGGTGAAACCGAGCACGGAGACCGCGCCGGTCGCGTGGTCGGCGAGGCGGTAGAGCAGCAGGCCGTTGTCCCCCTGGCCGAGGCCGGTGAGGATGCGCGCGGAGTCGACGACGTCGTGCTGCGAGTACCCCGCACCGGCACCGACCGTGTGCATCTCGAGCAGTTCGCGGCCGAGGTTCTCGTTGATCCCCCGCACCGTCGACCGGTCGGCGTTGAGGTTCTGCAGCATCGCCGGGTGGGTGATCGCCGCGTACAGCAGGTCGGAGAACGAACCGAGCGCGCCCGCGCGGATCACGCCGTCGTACGTGTGCCGGGTCGCCCACAGGTCGGCGTTGCCCACCGGCACGTTGAGGTGGTTGGACCAGAGGTCGACCATCACCTCCTGCAGCTGCCGGGTCGACCACACCGCGCGGGCGGCGGTCGAGGCGAGCAGGTCCTCGAGCAGGTCACCGCTCGGGGTGGCGTACTTGCTGCGGACCTTGGCGGTGGTCCACGCGAGCTTCGGCAGGCGGGTGGCGACCAGATCGGAGACCGGATCGGCGAGCGAGGACGGGGCGAGCTGGGCCTCGAGCCACGCCTCCCGGCCCATCCGGGTGAGGTCGGCCAGCAACGACGGGGTGAGACCGAACGTCGCGCGGCGCAGCAGGTGCACGCCGGGGTCGGTCGCGGCGGGCTGCGGCGTCACGGCCGCCGTCGTCGCGGGCTTGACCGGCTTGGTGGTCTTCGCGGTCGCGGTGCCGCCCAGCGCGTAGCTCGCGGTGCCGAAGGCGGTCAGCGCGGCAAGGCCCCGCAACGCGGTCCGGCGACGGGGCCCGGTCACCGGCGTGACGCGCTCCATGCGCTCGGCCTGCGATGTGGCACCCGGTGTCATGACGCAGACTTTAACCGGGACTTCACAAGATCCGTGATGCCTGACGCGGAAGAGTTTGACAGCTCACAGACTGGAACCGGACAGATCGGCCGGTATGTGGAACTACCGGTACCGCCTCACGGTGTGGGTCAGACCCCGAGGTGTGCGAACGCCTGCAACAGCAGCATCGACTGACCGTTGCCCATCTCCGCGAGCACGCCCGGGTCACGGGCCTGGTCGGGGGTGAACCAGGTCAGCTCGAGGGCGTCCTGCTGCGGCGCGCAGTCGCCCTCGACCGGGACGACGTAGGCGAGCGACACGGCGTGTTGACGCGGATCGTGGAACGGGGTGATCCCGGGCGTCGGGAAGTACTCGGCGATCGTGAACGGCTGCGGCGAGACCGGCACCTTCGGCAGTGCCAGCGGGCCGAGGTCCTTCTCGAGATGACGCATCAGCGCCGTCCGCACCCGCTCGTGGTAGAGCACACGGCCCGAGACCAACGCGCGTTTGATGGTGCCGTCGCCGCCGACGCGCAGCAGCAGACCGACCTCGGTCGCGGTGCCGTGCTCGTCGACCCGCACGGGGACGGCGTCGACGTAGAGGATGGGCAGCCGCTCGCGCGCCGCGTCCATCTCCTCCCGGGACAGCCACCCGCCCTGTGTCAGCGAGCTCAGGTCCGTCATGCGGCGGACGCTACCCGGCGGCTCCGGTGGGCCGGGGTCACCAGCCCTCGTCGTCGGGGTCGCGCTGCTCACCCGAGGCCTCGACGAACGGCGCGAACCGGGCCGCGCTCGCCTGCGCGAGCTTGGCCAGGCCGTCGTTGACCGCCTCCAGCACGATGTCGCCGAGCTCCTGCGCGCCGTACCGCCGCAGCGTGTCGCCGTGGAAGGTGACGTCGGTGAACTGCCCGGTGCCGCGCAGCGTCACGCTGACCTCGTCGCCGCGCGAGGCGCCGCGGATCTCCAGAGCGGCGACGCTGCGCTGGACGTCGGCGACCTGCTCCTGCTGGACGCGCACCTGCTCCAGCAGGGCGTCGAGGTCGTGCCGGTCGAAGCGCAGCGTAAGCTCGCGCAGCGCCGCATCGCCCCGCGCGCGCACGTCGGCGCCGATCGCCGCCACGTCGCGCGACACGTCGGCATCGGCCTCGCGGCGGGCATTCACGCGCCCGTCGAACAGGTCGGCGCAAT
>CAXUNA010000498.1:0-3367 GCA_964252095.1 uncultured Jatrophihabitans sp.
CGCTTCCTGCTGGCCGCAGGCGGGGTGGCCGCCGTGGCCCTCGCCGACTCGGCCAGCAGGAAGCGTCGTCGCGTGACGGTGTCCACGGGTGTCCCTCCCCCTCAGACCGTGAGGTACTCGGGCGTCATGGTCGCGGCCGCGACCAGGTCCACCGGCCGGGAGACGAAGGGTTTGAGCGCGCTCGCGCTGCGGTCGCTCCACGCGGCGATGCCGAGCAGGTGGCCCGCGGCGTCCAGCCGGTTCGCGGCCGACGCCGAGGCGACGGCGTCGACGTCGCCCAGGGCCACGATGACGTGGGCGTAGTTCCACCGCGCGTCCACCGTCGCCGAGGACAGCCACGCCTGACCGGACGGCCAGCCGCCGACGCTCGGCGGGTGGAACGGGACCTGACCGAGCGCCTTGACCGACGCGGCGAGCACCTTCTCCGTGGCGTCGCCGCCCGGGGCGCCGACCGCGCGGGCCAGTCCGATCGTCCACTCGACCGGGGCGACCACCCGCGTGCCCCCCGCCTGGTCGAAACCGCGGGAGGTGAGCATGGCGGTGACGCCCGCCGCGACGTCACGGCCGGAGCGGTACGCGGCGACCGCGGCGGTGCGGGTGGCACTGTCCATCGCCGTGTCGGAGACCAGCTGGTTCCAGAGCCGGCCGAGCACGAAGGGCGCCGACGCCCGCTGCGCGAGCACGGCGTCGGCGAACCCGACGTGGTCGAGCCGCCCGGTCACACCCAGCACCGTCTTGACGCCGTCGTCGTGGCGCGACGGGTCCAGCGACGACGTGTCCGCCACGAGGTCGACCGTCCAGCCCGAGAGCGCACGCGCGCCCTCGCGGACGTCGGTCTCGGTGTAGCCGTTGCCGTGCCCGAGCGCGAACAACTCCATGAACTCCCGCGCGAGGTTCTCGTTCGGAGCGGCCCTGGTGTTGGTCTGGTTGTCGAGCCACACGATCATGGCGACGTCGGTGAGCATCGCCAGGGCGAGCGAGCGGAAGTCGCCGGCCCCCTTCGCCCGCAGCGTCGCGTACTGCTGCAGCATCGACGGGGCCAGCAGCACCTTCTCGAGCGCGGTGGCGAAGATGCCGTGCCAGGCGAGCGTCAGCCGCTCGGTGAACGGACGCTCGACGGCCAGCATCCGGCCGAGCCACCAGCGCAGCAGCGTGCGTTGCTGGTCGGAGCGGACGTCGGTGCGGCGTTGCACCTCGGCGGCGGTCGGGTGCGGCCCCGTGACCGGGAGGGGGTCGAACCGCGGGACGGGCGTCGCGGCGACGCCCGGGTCGTCGGCGTGGTCGGTGAACAGGGCCGCGGCGTACTCGGAGCGGGTGCGCCGCGCCGCGGCGTCGACCTCCGCGCCCGAGGCCCCGAAACCGGTGCACCGCACCAGCCTCGCCGCCGACGCCCAGGACTGCCCCACCCCACCAGCATCGCCCATCCGCGTGGACAACGGGGTGAGAAGGGGGGCTCACCAGGGCTTGGCGAGCACCGAGTCCTTCGCCTTGAGCGCCGAGCGCACCTCGTTCGGCGTCACGTCGGACACGGTCGTGCGGTGTGACGCCGCGACCGCCGCGGCCGCTCCCGCCGCCTCACCGAGCAGCATGTAGTGCGGCTCCATCCGCAGCGACGCCGACGCCACGTGGGTGCACGAGAGGCAGACGGGCGACAGCACATTGCGGATCCCACTGGCCGGGCGGATGGCGTCCAGCGGGATGGCGTAGTGCGGCGCCACCTTCGGGTACGTGAGCCCGCCCTCGCGGGTCACCGAGCCGTCCGAGCGCCGGAACCGTTGCACCAGGTGACAGTCGAACTGGTAGGCCCCGTACGCGACGGCGTCGTCGAGGTCGGAGTCGTCCTCCAGGTCGTGCTGCGTCATGACCTTGCGCCCGACCAACCGCCGGGAGACCCGGACGTAGAGCTGGCGCGGCCAGTTGCCGTTGTCGGTGAACTCGTCTGCGGCCAGGGCGTAGCGGCGGACGTCGTCGGCGAGCTCGGGTTTCACCCGGGAATCGTTCGAGAGGTGGTACAGCAGGCCCTGCAACCACTGGGTGTGACGGGTGGCGATCGCCTTGCGCTGGTCGGGGTTCGTGGTCAGCGGGTAGGCCCAGCTGGCGTTCACGTAGTCGGTGGTGAGGCTGCCGCCGTTGTTGAGGTCGAACTTCGAGTTCGGCAGCTCGCCCGCGTTGAGCTTCCCCTTCCCGGTCAGGAAGGGCAGCGCCGCGTGGAAGGCGTCGGCGTCGTAGCCGTCCGGCTTGGGGAACGGCGTCCCCCGCGAGAGATCGTCGGTGAGGCACAGCCGGTAGTTGTAGGACATCGTCTTGCCGTCGGCGGCGCCGACCTTCGTCGTCGGGACCGAGGTCAGGAAGTCCGACGGCAGCGCGGACGACGAGCCGGTGTCGTCCTGTGACTTGCGGATGGTCCCGTAGCCCGCGAGCGGCTCGTCGAACTCGGCCGAGGACTCCCGCCCGGTCCGGTACGGGATCCCCGCCCGGTACAGCAGATCGCCCTCGTAGGAGGCGTCCACGTAGGTGCGGGCGAGGATCGAGGTCCCGTCGGTGAGCTGCAGTCCGGTCACGAGGCCGTCGGACACCCGGGCGCGTGCGAGGACCCCCTCGACCACCGGGAACCCGGCCGCGGCGATCATCGACGTGAAGGTCTTGAGCGCGACCGACGGCTCGAACGTGAAGACCGGCTCGTCGCGCTGGTAGGCCGCCCCGACCTGGCTGAAGAACTCCCTGGTCCACCCGCCGAGGATGCGGGGGTTGGTGATGTCGGTCCGGCCGAGGCCGTTGGTCACCATGCCGCCGAGCGGGCTCTCGCCGAGCACGAGGACCACCTTGAGCTGCTGGTGGGCCGCGCTGAGCGCCGCCATGATGCCTGCCGGTGTGCCGCCGTACACCGCCAGGTCGTAGACCGTCGGTGTGGTGCGGCTGGTCGAGCACGCCGCCAGGGTGAGCGTGGCGAGGCCGTACCCGAGCACCTGGCGGCGGGTCGGCGTCCGTCGGCGCGGGGGCGGTGGAGGAGTCACTGGAGGATTCTCTGGTCTCACGTGGCGCGCGTCCCTTCGCACTCGATCAGGATCGGGTGTGAGCCGGGGCGGAGGAGCGGATGGGCCGGAGGAGAGTTTCTCACGTCACCCGACACCGGCGACCTGCAGCACCTCGGCGGTGCGCGGCCCGGGCCGCTCGCCGAGGACCGCGGGCGGCGGGCTCGCGATGCGGGTCGCGAGGAAGCGCTCGGCGAGGGCGGGGTCGTGGTGGCGGACGAGCAGCGACGCCTGCAGGCACCGGGCGAGTTCGCCCGCGAAGCGTCGGGCCGAGGTCTCGTCGGCCACGGCGGCGAGCGGCGAACGCTTCAGCTTGCGCGCGCCGATGGACCGGG
>CAXUNA010000499.1:0-3365 GCA_964252095.1 uncultured Jatrophihabitans sp.
GGGGGGGGGGGGGGGGGGGGGGGGGGGGGGGGGGGGGGGGGGGGGGGGGGGGGGCGGCCGCGCCCGGCGGGGGGGCCCCCCCCGCCCCGGCGGAGATCAGCTGCCCTTGGTGGCAGTCGTCAGAGCGTTCTGCAGGTCCGACAAGGCCTGGTCGACGGTCTTGTCACCCTTCAGCGCGCCGTAGACGTTCTGCTCGATCGCCTGGGTGACGGCCGGGTAGTACGGCGTCACCGGACGCGGCACGGCGTTGGAGATCGCGGTCTTCAACGTCGACAGGTAGGCGAACTGCTTCTGCAGGGTCGGGTCGTCGTACAGCGCCGACTGCACCGGCGCCAGCGAGGACTTCTCGAGCAGGAACTTCTGGGTGTCGTTCGACTCGTAGAACTTCAGGAAGTCGAGCGCGGTCTGCTTGTGGTCGCTGTACTGGCTGATCGCGATGCTGTGACCACCCAGGCTGGACGAACCGGGACCGTCGAGACCCGGCAGCGGCGCGATGCCGAACTTGCCGGCCACCTTCGAGGTGCCGTCGGTGGCGGAGAGCAGGCTGTACGCGTACGGCCAGTTGCGCAGGAACAGCAGGTTGCCCTGCTGGAAGTCGTCGAGGCTCTGGGTCTCCTGGAAGGTCAGGCCGTTCGACGGGATGTAGCCCTGCTTGAGGCCGTTGACCAGGAAGTTCAGGCCGGCCTTGGCGGCGTCGGTGTTGACGTCGGGCTTGCCCGAGTCGTCGAGGATGTGGCCCCCGGCCGAGTTGATCGCCTCGGACGCGTTCACCGTCAGACCCTCGTACTGGGCGAACTGGCCGGCGTAGCAGTCCTTGACCGAGCCCTTCTTGGCGCAGTCGGCGATGAGGTCGGACCACTTGGTCGGCGGCGTGCTGATCAGGTCCTTGCGGTAGTACAGCAGGCCGCCGTCGGACGTGCCGGGCGCCGCGTACAGGGTCCCGCCGTAGGTGGCGGCGTCGACGGTCGGCTTGAGCAGCGTCGAGGTGTCGAGCGCGTAGTTGCCCTTGAGCGGGACGAGCCAGCCCTTGGCCGCGAACTCGGCGGTCCAGACGACGTCGACCGAGACGACGTCGTAGCCCGCGTCCTTGCTCTGGAAGTGCTGGACGAGGTCGTCGTGCTGCGCGTCGGCCTGGTCCGACTGCTGCTTGATCGTGACCTGCTCGTTCGGGTGGTCCTTGTTCCACATCTGCGCGAGCGTCGGCAGGATGTTGTTGTTGTCCTTGCCCTGGATGTAGGTGATCGGGCCGCGGGAGTCGCCTGAACTCGAACCGCCGCCGCCACCGCTGCTACCCCCGCCGCACGCGGCGAGCAAGCCGGCCGCGAGTCCGCTGAGCGCGAGGGCGCCCGCGACCCGCGTGACGCGGCGCTTGTCGAACGTGGTCCATCGAGAGCCGGTGGACATGCCCATGCGTGGTCCTCTCCATCTTCGTGTGTCCCGCGCCGCTGCGGAATGTGCACGGCGACCGGTACCGCTTACAGCAACTCCTGCACCCAATCACCCGCAGGCGTGGAACGAAAGGGCCGCACGTGTGCGGATGCACAACTGTTACCGGCAGGTTGCGAAAGTGTGCTGACAGTGCACAGGACCCCACAAAACGTGGCCGTCGACGAGCCCCGGAACGACCACGGGCGGCCGACGGTGATCCCGTCGGCCGCCCGTGAAAGCGCCGTGAAGTATTGCCCTGCGGTCAGTCCGCTCCGGGCGTCGTCTTCGCGATCTGCATGAGGAACTCGTAGTTGTTGCGCGACTTCTTCAACCGGTCCGTGAGCAGGTCGATCGCCTGCTGCGGGTCCAGCGCGTGCAGCACGCGGCGCAGCTTCATGACCACCGCGAACTCGTCGCTGGCGAGCAGCAGCTCCTCCTTGCGGGTGGAGCTCTGGTCGACGTCGACCGCGGGGAACACCCGCTTGTCGGCGATCTTGCGGTCGAGCTTGAGCTCGGCGTTGCCGGTGCCCTTGTACTCCTCGAAGATCACCGTGTCGCCCGCCGAACCGGTCTCGACCAACGCCGTGGCGATGATCGTGAGCGAGCCGCCGTTCTCGATGTTGCGGGCCGCGCCGAGGAACCGCTTCGGCGGGTACAGCGCGGTCGAGTCGACACCACCGGACAGGATGCGCCCGCTCGCGGGGGCCGCGAGGTTGTAGGCGCGGCCCAGACGGGTGATCGAGTCGAGCAGCACCACGACGTCGTGGCCCATCTCGACGAGGCGCTTCGCACGCTCGATCGACAGCTCCGCGATCATCGTGTGCTCCTGCGGCCGCCGGTCGAAGGTCGAGGCGATGACCTCACCCTTCACCGAGCGCTGCATGTCGGTGACCTCTTCCGGCCGCTCGTCGACGAGGACGACCATGAGGTGGCACTCGGGGTTGTTCGTGGTGATCGCGTTGGCGATCGCCTGCAGCACCATCGTCTTGCCGGCCTTGGGCGGCGACACGATGAGCGCGCGCTGCCCCTTGCCGATCGGCATCACCAGGTCGATGACGCGCGTGGTGATGATGTTCTGCTCGGTCTCCAGCCGCAGCCGCTCCTGCGGGTAGAGCGGCGTGAGCTTGGTGAACTCCGGCCGCTTGCCCGACTCGCTCGGCGGCGCCCCGTTGACGGTGTCGAGGCGGATCAGCGGGTTGTACTTCTCCCGCCGGTCACCCTCGCGCACCTGCCGGACGGCACCGGTCATCGCGTCGCCGCGGCGCAGGTTGTACCGGCGCACGAACGAGTTCTGGATGTAGATGTCCTCGGGGCTCGCGAAGTAGCCGTTGACCCGCACGAACCAGGTGTTCTTGTCGACGACCTCGTCGACGATGCCCGCGATCGGCACGAGGACGTCGTCCTCGCCGACCGTCGGCTCCTGCTCGCTCTGGCCGCCGCCGCCCTGGACGCTGCTGCCCTGCCGGTCGCGGTTGCGGTTCCGGTTGCGGTCCCGGTAGCGACGGCCACGACGACGGCCGGTGCCGTCGTCGTCGAAGTCGTCGTCGCGGTCGTCGCGGTCCCGGTTGTTGTCCCGGTTGTTGTCCCGGTTGTTGTCCCGGTTGTTGTCGCGGCTGCGGTCCTGCGAGCCGTTCTGCGCCCGGTCCTGGCGGTTGTTCTGCCGGTCGCCGTTCGACTGCCGGTCCTGCCGGTCGCCGTTCGACTGCCGGTCCTGCCGGTCGCCGTTCTGCGCCCGGTCGGGGCGGTCCTGCCGGTTCTGCTGGTCACCGCCCGACTGCCGGTCCTGCCGGTCACCGTTCTGCGCCCGGTCGGGGCGGTCCTGCCGGTTCTGCTGGTCGCCGGCGGGCTGCCGGTCGGTGCGGTCCTGGCGGGTGCCGTCCTGCTGGCGGCGGTCACGGTCGGCCCGGTTCTGGCGGGGCGGACGCTCGCTGCGCGGC
>CAXUNA010000500.1:0-2935 GCA_964252095.1 uncultured Jatrophihabitans sp.
GACCTGCCCGAGGCGTTGCGGCGCGAGGTCGCCGACGAGCTCAATGTGCAGCAGCTGGTCTCGCTGCACGAGGGCACGGGCGGCCTGGTCGACGTCGTCGTCAAGCCGAACTTCCGCGTGCTGGGCAAGCGGTTCGGCCCGCGCATGAAAGAGATCGCCGCCCTGGTCACCGGCGCGGAGCCCGCCGCGGTGGCAGCGGCGGTCCGGGCGTCGGGCGCGGTCGAGATCGGCGGCGAGACCTTCACCGCCGACGAGTTGCTGGTGTCGGAGTCGCCCGCCGAGGGCTGGGCGGTCGAGCGGGACGAGCAGGCCACGGTGGCGCTCGACCTCGAGCTCACGCCCGTGCTGCGACGGCTCGGGACACTGCGCGACGTCGTCCGGCTGGTGCAGGACGCCCGCAAGAGCGCGGGGCTGGAGGTCACCGACCGGATCGAGCTGTGGTGGCAGGTCGGCGGCCGCGCCGAGCCCGCCGAGGCGCTGCGCGAGCACGCCGGGGCGCTCGCCGCCGAGGTGCTGGCGACGGCGGTCACCGAAGGGCGTCCGGACGGCGCCGAGCTGCCCGACGTGGAGTCGCCCGGCACGCTCACCACCGACGCCGGCCGGTTCGTCACCCACGACCCCGAGCTCGGCCTCACCATCTGGTTCGCCACCACCTGAGACCGCCCACGGAGTTGATCAAGACGCTTCTGTCGTTCGCGGCGGCCCGGTAGCGACAGAAACGTCGTGATCAACTGGGCTTGAGGGGGTTGTTCAACCGACCGGTTGACAACGCGCGGGGCCGACACCTAGTGTTCAACCCAACGGTTGACAACGACACGAGGAGCGGGTCATGGGACGCATCATCGCGGTGGAGTACCTGACGTTGGACGGGGTCTTCGAGAACCCGATGTGGACGCAGCCGTACTTCGACGAGACGGTGGGGGCGTACCAGGGCGAGGCGATGCAGTGGGCCGACGCGCTGCTCCTGGGGCGGGTCACGTACGACGGCATGAGCGTGGCCTGGCCGCAGGCGGGCAACTCCCCCGAGACCGGCGGCGACATCATGAACTCGATCGGGAAGTACGTGCCGACCTCGACGCTCACCGAGCCGACGTGGAACGCGACCTTCCTGCACGGCGACGTCGTGGAGGAGGTCACCACCCTCAAGGCGGGCGAGGAGAACCTCGTCGTGTACGGCAGCGGCCAGCTGTCGGAGACCCTGCGCGCCGCGGGCCTCGTCGACGAGTACCGGCTGCTCATCGCGCCGATCGTGCTCGGCGAGGGCGCGAAGCTGTTCACCGCCGGCACGCCGTCGACGTTCACCGTCAGTCGCAGCCGGACCACGCCGAGCGGCATGCTGCTGGTCGACCTGGTGCGGGCCTGAGCCGTGCCGGCCACGGCACCGGCGGCCAGACCGGACGACGCCCTCAGCGTCACGTTCGGAGCCCTGGCCGACCCCACCCGGCGCGCCATCCTCGCGCGGCTGTCGGACGGTGACGCCACCGTGAACGAGCTCGCGTCGTTGTTCCCGGCGATCTCGCTGCAGGCGGTCAGCAAGCACCTCAAGGTGCTGGAACGGGCCGGACTGGTCAGCCGCGGCCGCAGCGCCCAGCACCGGCCGGCGCACCTGCGCACCGAGCCGCTCGCCGGCGTCACCGACTGGCTCGCGCGCTACCGGACGTTCTACGAGGACTCGTTCGACAAGCTGGCCGAACACCTCGCCCGCATCCAGCCGGACCCACCGAACGGGGAATGACGATGGAACTGACCCTCACCCGCACGTTCCAGGCGCCGCGCGAGCTGGTCTGGCAGGCGTGGACCGATCCGGACCAGCTGACGCTGTGGTGGGGTCCGCGCGGGCTCACCACACCCCGGGAGTCGATCGAGCTCGACCTGCGGCCGGGTGGGCGGATCAGCTTCGACATGGTCGACGACGCGACCGGCGAGCGGTACCCGAACAGCGGCACGTTCCGCGTGGTCGAGCCGCCGGAGCGGATCGTCTGGGACGACGACGGTTTCCCCGACGGCAGCGGCAAGGGCACGGCGACCATCACCTTCGAGGCGGTCGACGCGCGGACGACGACGCTGACCCTGCACCTCGACGCCGACTTTAACGAGACGGTCCGGGCGGGCGCGGAGCAGGGCTGGGGCACCTCCCTGGACAAGCTCGCGGAGCAGCTGGCCCGGCCGACGGCCTGACAGCTGGCCTCAGCGGGCGTGGCGGGGAGCGTCGGCGCCGGTGTCGCTCGCGGCCGGAGCACACAGCGAGCAGGCGACGAAGCCGTCCTCGACGGCCTGCGAGCGCGGGATCGGTTCCGCGGTCAGTGATGCGAGGGTCGCGCAGTCGCGCAGGTGGTAGCGGGGGCGGCCGTCGACGACCCAGACCGCCTCCGGGTCGTCCGGGTCGATCGCGGGAGCGTCGAGGTCGATCGGCGGCGGGACGTCGTCGGCCGGGTCTGCCGTGACCGGGTCGGTGGCCGCCACCGGTGCCTGCGCGGTCCGACGCCGCTGCACCAGCCGTTCCACGACCAGCAGTACCGCCGCCAGCACACTGGCGACGAGCGACGCGGCGAGCCAGACGGACTTCGACGTGACCAGTCCGACGACGAGCAGGCCCAGGGCGACGACCAGCAGGGCCGGCACCACCAGCACCGCGCGACGCGGCGCCGTTTCCGCCGCCCGGCGACGGGGCGGATCGGCCCGGCGCGCCGTCTCGGGAGCGGGGGACGCCGCCGGTTCGGCGGGCGTCACCCCGGTGTCAGCGACCTCGGCCACCGCACGATCCACCGTGACGTCCGGTTCGGGCGACGCGGCGTGACCCGGTTCGGTCGTGGCCACCGGTCAGCGGTGCTCTCGCCGGACGTGGACGAGCGTCAGTGCGCGTCGACCGAGCCGTTGTCGCTCGGCACCGCCGCGGGCTCGGACCGGCCGCTGGCGTCGAGGTCACGCAGCTGCG
>CAXUNA010000500.1:2965-3337 GCA_964252095.1 uncultured Jatrophihabitans sp.
AGGTAGCTCTTGAGCCGGGTGCGGTACTCGCGCTCGAAGGTCCGGAGCTCCTCGAGGCGCCGCTCGAGCGCCGCCTTGCGCTGCTCGAGCTGCGAGGTGATGGTCTGCGCGCGCTGTTCGGCGTCCTGCACGGTCTGCTGGGCGCGGGCGGTGCTCTCACGGTCGAGGGTGTCGGCACGCTGCTGCGCGTCGTTCACCTGGGTCTCGGCGTTCTGCTGCGCCTCGGCCAGCTGCGACTCGGTGGCCGCCTTGGTCTCGGCGAGCAGGCGGTCGGCCTCGGCGCGGGCCTCGGCGACGTGCTGGTCGGCGGTCTGCTGCGCGAGGGCGAGCAGGCGCATGCCCTGCTCGTTGGCGAGCGGGCCGGTCGAGGAC
>CAXUNA010000501.1:0-3332 GCA_964252095.1 uncultured Jatrophihabitans sp.
CTTGCGCGTTGTCATGGATTCCGGGCTCTCGCCTCCGGCTCGCCCCGGAAAGACGCCGTAGGTGCATGTCGGGACTTCCCCCTTCGAGGAATTCCTAGAAGTCGTCCTCGACGTAGGACCAGATTTGTCGGGCGGCTTTCCCGCCAACGGCGTCCTCAGGGATGCGGGTCTTCCGAAGCGCTTCTGAGTTCGCTTGCCGCCCGCACCCGCCTGGACGCCAGCGTCATCACCCAAAACCACAACGGATATGGCAGCAGCCGCGCTGCCTTCGCCGGCCAGACGAGACGGCGCGGGAAGGCGATCTCGAAGCCGCCGCGTTGAAGCCCGCCGCAAATGCGGACGGCGGCCGCCTCCGCGCTCATCATGAACGGCATCGGATAGTCGTTTGGCGCCGTCATCGCGGTGGCGACGAAGCCGGGGTTGACGACCTGGATCGTCAGGCCGGCCTCGGCGTAGGTGAGACGCAGCGCCTCGGTCATGGTGATCATCGCCGACTTCGCGGCGCCGTAGGCGAGCGAGCCGGGGATGCCGCCGTAGCCGGCGAGCGAGGCGACGAGCGCGATCTGCCCGCGCCGGCGCCCGAGCCGAGCAGCCCGGGGGGGAGGGCCGCGGCGAGGACGGTGCCCGCCCAGGCCGCCGCGAACCGCCGGTCGCCGCCCCGGCGGGCCGCGACGAAGACCAGCGCGGCGACGACGGGCAGGACCCCGAGGTAGAGCAGCGCGTCGACGCGGACCATCACCGTGGCGCCGAGCGCGAGGCCGCCCAGCACCGCGAGGCCCAGCCGGCGTCGCTCCCACGCCGTCAGCACCAGCCACATCGCGCTCCAGAGCAGCAGCTGGGTGAGCGGCTCGGAGTAGGTGTCCCGCGAGAACATCAGCTGCGGGAGGGTGAGGGCCAGACCGGTGACGCCGACGGCGACCAGCCACGGCCGCCGGCACACCCGCACCCCGACCGCGTAGACCCCGAGCAGCCCGACCGCGCCGACCACGGCGTTGGCCGCGAACATCACGCGATCGCCACCGAGGCCGTGCGCGACCGCGAGCAGCACCGCGAACAGGTGGTTGAACTGGAACTCGAGGAAGCCGCCGGGTTCCGGGTACATGCCGGCCGAGGCGTAGTTCGTCCCGCTCTTCGCGAGGATCCACGGGTCGCCCGCCTGGACCCGGAGGGTGCCGGTGCGCGCGATCCAGCGTCCGGCGACGGCGTAGACGCCGGGGTCGCGGTCGACGAAGACGTAGTGACCGTCGCGCACCCCGTTGTACGCGGCCGACCCGAGCGCGACGACGCACATCGCGAGCGTCGGACCGTGCGCGCTGCGACCCACACGGGTGCGGACCGAGCCCCGCAGCGCGAGACCTGCGAACACCACGGTGCCGAGCAACCCCCACAGCAGCGCCGGTGCCAACCCGTAGCGGCCGAGCACGGCGAGCAGCAGACCGGAGCCGGTCACGCTGACCAGGGCGGCGACCGTGACGATCAGGCCCCACTCGAACCAGACCGGGAGCAGCGAGGGCGCGGCGTCGTCGACCGGTTCGGCGGCCGGGGGGTCGGCGGTGTCCCCTGCCCCGGGCGCGGACTCGAGCGTGGAGGTGTCGGTGCTCATCGATCAGACGTCGACGACGACGCCGGCCGGGTAGCTGCGGAACAGGAAGTTCGGCAACCCGGAGCGTGGCTCGCGGACCTTGCGGGCCTTGACGAACAGGTAGTGGCCGAGGTCGCCCTTGCGGTACTCGATCAGCGGGGCGACCTGCTCGTACTTCGGCCAGCTCTCGGCGTGGACCGGGTGGCCGTCGGCGGTGAACGAGGTCTCGATCTCGAAGCCGAGGAACTCCAGCAACAGGTGCAGCTCGTGCCGGATGTACTCGCGGTTGTGCCGGCCGTAGGGCCCGTATCCCGAGTACGGGTCGTACATGTTGGCGCCGTTGACCAGCGACAGCACGTTGACGATCCGCGCGACGTTCGGGGTCGTGAGCACGAGGACGCCGTGGGGCTTGAGGATGCGGTGGATCTCCCGCAGCGTCGCCGTGGGGTCCATGAGCAGGTGCTCGAGCATCTCGCAGAACAGCACGACGTCGAGGCTGTCGTCGCCGTAGGGGAACGGGTCCTCCTCGACGTTGAACATCTCCGAGGTGCGGACCTTCTCGACCCGCTCGGTCGCGCCGACCGGGAGGTAGGACAGCGTCTCGTCGATGGTGCCGCGCGTGCCGAAGTAGTTGGCGAGGGTGAGCTGGAGGTCGGTGTACTCGTCGAGCAGGTAGGTCGTGAAGTACGGGTTGGCGCCGAGCTCGAGCGCCGTGCCGTGCTCGTCACGCACCAGTGACCAGGTGTGCAGGAAGCGGTGGAAGGAGTCGGTGACGTAGTCGTCCATGTGCCCCACCGGCTCGCCGGAGATCGACCACGAGCGCATGGTCGCCTCGAGCGCCTCGAGGCCGACACCCTCGGGCGTCGGCAGCGGCGGCGTCACCCACACCGGCTCACTCGAGAACGCCGGCTCGCCCGGGGCGGGCTGCGGCAGGGTGCCCAGGGAGTCGAGCACCCGGATGCTCGCGCCGGTGAGGGCCCGCTGCACCGGCGCCGGGCTCTTCTGCACCGCTCGGCGCAGCCCACGGAACACCTGCGTCCGCACGGTCGACGGCGGGGTCGGCGCGCCGCTGTCGGTCGCGTTGCTCATGGGTCGTGCCTCCTGGATCTCCGGTGCGGCGTCGCGGCGGACGGGCTCGACCGTCGGCGCACACGCCATGTCCCTGCGGCGCGGCGAATCTATCCCATGGGTCGGCGCGCCCCGGCCACGCAGCGCCGGGCGGTCGGGGTCGTTCCCCTCAGCCCGGCACCGGCACGCCGTAGACCGCCTCGTCCCACGGCAGGTAGGAGGTCGCCGGCCGGCTCAGCGTGGAGACGAGCTCGTGCGGGTTGACGTCGTGGGCGAGCGCCGGGACCGCCGCCCCGGTGCCGAGCAGCTGGGTGATCAACCGGGTGTCGGAGTCGACGAGCCACAGGGTGCGACCGGCGGCCCGCCAGGTCGCGGCCGCCTGCTGCACGCCGGCGAGCGTCAGCGGGCCGGTGGCCGCCGCCACGGGGACCCCGCAGAAGTCCCGCAGCACCTGCGGGTAACTGGTCCGCGCGTAGGAGTCACCGGGGAACAGCACGGCCGCGTCGGGGCCGAGCGCGGCGCAGGTCCGGTCGAACATCGCCAGCGCACCGCGGCGCGGCGAGAAGTCGCGCACCCGCCAGCCGACACCGACGGGGAACGCCAGCACCCCGATCACCACCAACGCCGCGACCGGGCGCCACCACGTCCGCCACCGCCGGGCGACGGCCGCGCGCAGCCGGGC
>CAXUNA010000502.1:0-3332 GCA_964252095.1 uncultured Jatrophihabitans sp.
GGCCGGCGGTGTGCCGACCCAGCGTCAGGTCGCCGTCGTCCCCGGGGTACTCGCAGACGACAGCCGTCACGGGTGTGCCGTCGGCCAGCAGCCGGTCGCCCACGTCGACCGTCGGTCGCGCCGGGAGCCAGTCGATCGTGCTGTGGGCCGGCTCGAGTACCGCCGGACAGGTCGCGGCGTCACCGGCGGCACCGTGACCGGACGCCGAGGCGCAACTCGTGAGCGCGGCCAGGGCGACCAGCCCGGCGGCGGCCGCCAGCGGGCGCAGGCTCCGACCGGTCGGTGCCGTTCCTCGGTGCCACACGTCGGCCTCCCGTCGACTCGCTCGCGGGTGTGATTCTCCCGCGACAGCTGACACCGTGTCACTTCCCGCGGCGTCGGGCCAGGCCTCTACCGTGACGACGTGCCCGGCGCCGTGACGAGTTCGCCGGCCCGGCGCGCGGTGTTGGCCGAGGTCGCGGCCGCCGTGCCGACCGGCGCGGTGCGGGTCGGGATCGACGGGGTCGACGGCGCCGGCAAGACCCACTTCGCCGACGACCTCGCCGTGGCGCTGCGCGAGCGCGGCCGGCCGGTGGTCCGGATCGGCGTCGACGACTTCCTGCACCCGCCGGAACACCGGTACCGCCGCGGCCGCCGTGACCCCGAAGGCTTCTTCCTCGACTCGTTCGACCACGAGGCGTTCCTCGCCGCCGCGGCCGAGGTGTACCGCGCGGGTCGCGCGGCCGGCACGGTGGTGCTGGTCGACGGCCTGTTCCTGCAGCGCGACGAGCTCGCGGCGCGTTCGACCTCGTGGTGTTCCTCGACGTCCCGTTCGCCGTGACGGCCGCCCGGATGGCGGTCCGTGACGGCACCCCCGCCGACCCCGGGCACCAGCTCATGCGCCGCTACGTCGAGGGCCAGCGGATCTACTTCCGGCGGTGCCACCCGCGCGAGCGCGCGGGCGTCGTGGTCGAGCACTCCGACCCGCTCGCGCCGGTCGTCGTGCGCGGAGCCCGCGAGACACAGCCACACCCACTACCATCGTGAAACCGTGCGCTTCCTCGCGGGAACCCCGCCGTACGACCTGACCTACGACGACGTCTTCATGGTGCCGCGCCGCTCGGCCGTGGCGAGCCGGTTCGACGTCGACCTCGCGACCACCGACGGCTCGGGCGCGACCATCCCGCTCGTCGTCGCGAACATGACCGCCGTGGCCGGTCGCCGGATGGCCGAGACGGTCGCGCGCCGCGGCGGGCTCACCGTGCTGCCGCAGGACATCCCGACCGAGGTCGTCAGCGACGTCGTGCACTGGGTGAAGTCCCGCGACCTCGTGGTCGACACCGCGATCACCCTGACGCCGCACAGCACGGTCGGCGAAGCGGTGGCACTGCTGCCGAAGCGCGCGCACGACGCCGCGGTCGTCGTCGACGGGGCCGGCCGGCCGGTGGGTGTGGTGACCGCGCGCGACACCCAGGGCGCCGACCGCTTCGCCCAGCTGCACGACGTCATGTCCTCGGACCTGCTGACCATCACGCAGGGCACCGACCCGCGCACCGCGTTCGAGCGGCTCGACGCGGCCCACCGCCGGCTCGCCCCGGTGGTCGACGGTGACGGCCGGCTGGTCGGCATCCTCACCCGCGTCGGCGCGCTGCGCGCCACGATGTACCAGCCCGCGGTCGACGACGCCGGCAAGCTCCGAGTCGCCGCCGCCATCGGCGTCAACGGCGACGTCGCGCTCAAGGCCAAGCGGTTGCTCGAGGCCGGTGTCGACGTGCTCGTCGTCGACACCGCACACGGCCACCAGCAGCGGATGCTCGACGCCCTCGCCGCGGTCAAGGCGCTCGACCCGCAGGTGCCGATCGTCGCCGGCAACGTCGTCTCGGCCGAGGGGGTGCGTGACCTCGTCGCCGCCGGCGCCGACGTGCTCAAGGTCGGGGTCGGCCCCGGTGCCATGTGCACCACCCGGATGATGACGGGCGTCGGCCGCCCGCAGTTCTCCGCCGTGTTGGAGTGCGCGAGCGCCGCGGCCGAACTGGGCAAGCACGTCTGGGCCGACGGCGGGGTGCGGCACCCCCGCGACGTCGCCCTCGCCCTCGCGGCCGGTGCCTCGAGCGTCATGATCGGGTCGTGGTTCGCCGGCACCCTCGAGTCACCGGGCGACCTGCACACCGCGCCCGACGGCCGGACCTACAAGGACAGCTTCGGCATGGCCTCGGCGCGCGCGGTCGCGGCCCGGACCTCGGGTGAAGGCGCGTTCGACCGGGCCAGGAAAGCCTTGTACGAAGAGGGGATCTCGACCGGGCGGATGTATCTCGACGTCGAACGACCTGGCGTCGAGGACCTCATCGACGAGATCGTCGCCGGGGTGCGGTCGTCGTGCACGTACGCCGGCGCGACCACGCTGGCCGAGTTCGCCGAGCGCGCCACGATCGGTGTGCAGAGCGCGGCCGGCTACGCGGAAGGGCGCCCGCTGCACGCCGGCTGGTGAGCGCCGGGCGTCAGTTGTTGACGCTCTTGAGGTCGGGCGTGCCGGTCTTGGCCAGCACGGCCGTCCGCACGTCCGGGCAGGTCTTGGTGGTGGCGGCGTCGGCCTTGGAGAACGGGTCGGAGTCGCCGTTGGCGAGGCCCCAGCCGAGGATGTCCAGACCGATCAGCGCCTGGTAGCCGCGCTGGCCGATGTCCGGACCGTCGATCGAGTCCGACATGTCCGAGCACAGCGACTCGACGCTGCCGTCCTCGCTCGGGGCGCCGGTGTCGGTCGGGGTCGGCTCGTCGGTCGGGCTCTCGGTCGAGTCGGTGGGCGAGCCGGTGTCGGTCGGCTCGTCCGACGCGGTGGACCCGGTCGAGAAGTCGCCGCCGCCGGAGACGGTGGGCCGCGGCCCCGGGGTGCCGTCGATCGCCTGCGTGCAGCCGGCGAGGGAGCACGCCAGGACCAGCGCCGCCACCGTGATCGACCCCGCGCGCACGTTCATCCGTCCACCCCTCACCGACCCGGTGGGTCGTGCCCCTGTCACGTCTCGCACGGTCCTACCCCGACGCAGGCGGGCGGTACCGGACGCTGCCCTCCCGGGAAGGATCCGGAGGGCTCAGGCCCCGGCGTCGACGGGACGGTCAGAGTATGCCGCCCACAGCGCCGCGTAGGTCCCGCCGCGCGCCAGCAGCTCCTCGTGCGAGCCGTCCTCGACGATCCGGCCGCCGTCCATCACGACGACCCGGTCCGCCCTCGCCGCCGTCGAGAGCCGGTGCGCGACCACGAACGTGGTGCGCCGCTTCGCGAGCGCCGCGGTGGCCCGCGTGACCGCCGCCTCGCTGGCGAGGTCGAGGGCCGCGGTCGCCTCGTCGAGCAGCAGGAC
>CAXUNA010000503.1:0-3330 GCA_964252095.1 uncultured Jatrophihabitans sp.
GTATCGAAGACGCGCGGATGGAACACCGCGATGTTCGCGTAGGTCAGCAGCGGCGCGGTCGGCGATGCGCCGGCGCGGGCGACGTGGCCGTCGACGAGCGCCATGTCGCCGGCCGGATGCCACGAAGGATTGTCGACGAGCACGAGGTGCGCGGCGTGCAGCGGGAAATGCGCGCGGATCGACGCCGCGACCGGCGCGAGCGCCATGAACAACGTGCGGGGGCGGGCGCCGTTCACCCATTCGGCGGTGGTGGCCATCCCGCTCAGTCCGTCACGGCCGCGACGGTGGCCAACGCCTCGGGGAGGGTGAAAGCCCCGGCGTACAGAGCCTTTCCGACGATCGCACCCTCGACCCGACGAATGCCCCCGTGGGTGGCCGCCACCGACAGGTCGGCGATCTCCCGCAGGTCGTCGAGCGAGGACACCCCGCCGCTCGCGACGACCTCGGCGCTCGTGCGTCGCAGCACCTCGGCGAGCAGGTCGAGGTTCGGACCGGTCAGCGTGCCGTCGCGGCGGACGTCGGTGACGACGTAGCGGCTGCAACCGTCGGCGTCGAGCCGCTCGATCGCCTCCCAGAGATCGCCGGCGTCCCGGGTCCACCCGCGCGCGGCGAGCGTGGTCCCGCGGACGTCGAGCCCGACCGCCACCCGGTCGCCGTGCTCGGCGAGGGCGTGACGCACCCAGTCCGGCTGCTCGAGCGCCGCGGTGCCGACGTTGACCCGGGTGCAGCCCGTCGACAGTGCACGCTGCAACGATGCGTCGTCGCGGATCCCGCCGGACAGCTCGACCTTGACGTCGAGCGCGGCGACGACCGCCGCCAACTGCTCGGCGTTGCTGCCCCGGCCGAACGCGGCGTCGAGGTCGACGAGGTGGATCCACTCCGCCCCGCCCTCCTGCCACGCCAGGGCGGCGGCGAGCGGGTCGCCGTAGGTGGTCTCGCTGCCGGCCTCGCCCTGGACGAGCCGGACGGCCTGGCCGTCGGCGACGTCGACCGCGGGGAGCAGTTCGAGGGTTGTCACAGGCTCGTCACCCAGTTCTCCAGCAGGTGTGCGCCGGCGTCGCCGGACTTCTCGGGGTGGAACTGCGTCGCGGCGAGCACCCCGTTCTCGACCGCGCTGACGAACGGTTCACCGTACGTGGTGGTGGACACCACCGCGGCGTCCGCGCTGTGCGCGGCGTACGAGTGCACGAAGTAGAAGCGGGTGTCGGCGGGAAGTCCCGTGAACAACCGCGATCCGTTGCCCGGTGCAACGGTGTTCCAGCCCATGTGCGGAACGACGTCGGCGGCGATCGGGGTGACGCTGCCGGCGACCAACGCCATCCCGGCCGTCACCTCGCCGTGCTCGACGCCGGACTCGAACAGCACCTGCATGCCGACGCAGATGCCCAGCACGGGCGCCTCGGCCGCCAACCGGGTGGCCACGACGGCCGGCGCGTCGACGGCGTCGAGGCCCGCCATGCACGCGGCGTAGGCGCCGACGCCGGGGATGACCAGGCCGTCGGCGGCGAGAGCGGCGGCCCGGTCGGCGGTCACCGTGACCTCGGCACCCGCGCGCTCGAGGGCACGGTGGGCGGAGCGGATGTTGCCGGAGCCGTAGTCGAGGACGACCACGCGGGGAGCCAACTCAGAGCACGCCCTTGGTGGACGGAACGCCCGTGACCCGCGGGTCGAACTCCGCCGCGGAGCGCAGGGCGCGGGCGAGCGCCTTGTACTGCGCCTCGGTGATGTGGTGCCAGTCGCGGCCGCTGAGCACGAGGACGTGCGCGGCGATCTGGGCGTGGAACACGAAGGATTCGAAGACGTGCCGGGTCAGGGTGGTCGCGTAGTCCGGCCCGATCGTGGGCGGCGCGCCCTCGAGTTCGCGGTGCACGCAGTACGGCCGGCCCGAGACGTCGACCGCCGCCTGCACCAGCACCTCGTCCATCGGGATCAGGGCGTCTCCGAAGCGGCGGATCCCGGACTTGTCCCCGAGCGCCTGCCGGAACGCCTGGCCGAGCGCGATCGCGGTGTCCTCGACGGTGTGGTGGGCGTCGATGTGCAGGTCGCCGTCGACCTGCACCGTGAGGTCGAACAGGCCGTGCTTGCCGAACGAGGTCAGCATGTGGTCGAAGAAGCCGACGCCGGTGCGGACGTCGGTGCGCCCCACGCCGTCGAGGTCGATCTCGACCAGCACCTTGGTCTCGCTGGTGGCGCGCTCGATCCGCCCGGTCCGGCTCACGCTGTCTCCCGTACCGCATCCAGGGCCGCGCGGAACGCGGCCATCTCCGAAGGTGTGCCGACCGAGACCCGCAGCCAGCCGTCCGGACCAGTCTCCCGGATCAGCACGCCCCGTGCGAGCAGGGCCGCCCAGACCGCGTGCCGGTCGTCGAAGGTGCCGAAGAGCACGAAGTTGGCGTCGGACTCCGCGGCCCGCAGGCCCGAGCCCCGCAGCCACGCGACCAGGGCGTCGCGTTCGCGGCGCAGGTCGTCGACCCGCGCCAGCAGTTCCGGTGCATGCTGCAACGCTGTCAGCGCCGTCACCTGGGTGACGGTCGACAGGTGGTACGGCAACCGGACGATGCGGACGGCGTCGACGAGCGCGGCCGACGCCGCGAGGTACCCGACCCGCCCGCCGGCCAGCGCGAACGCCTTGCTCATGGTGCGGGTGACGACCAGCCGCTCGAACCGGGGCAGCAACCCCAGCGCGCTCGGGGTCCCCTCCCGCCGGAACTCCGCGTACGCCTCGTCGACGACGACAATGCCGGGCGCCGCCTCGCACACCGCCTCGACCTCCGCCAGCGGCAACGCCGTGCCCGTCGGGTTGTTCGGCGAGGTGAGGAACACGACCGACGGCTGCTCCGCCGCGATCAGCGCGAGCGCCTGCGGCAGGTCGAGCGTCCAGTCCTCCGCCCGACGCCCCGCCACCCACCGGGTCACCGTGTTGCGGGCGTACTCCGGGTACATCGAGTAGGTCGGCGCGAAACTCAGCGCGGTGCGGCCGGGGCCGCCGAACGCCTGCAGCAGCTGCTGCATCACCTCGTTGGAGCCGTTGGCCGCCCACACCTGGTCGGCCGTCAGCCCCTGCCCACCGTCGCCGTTGAGGTAGCCGGCGAGCGCCGCCCGCAGCGTCGTCGCCTCGCGGTCGGGGTAGCGGTTGAGCCCGCCCGCGGCGTCGGCCACAGCCGCGGCGAGCGCCGCGACCATCGACGCCGACGGCGGGTACGGGTTCTCGTTGGTGTTGAGCACGACCTCGACGTCGAGTTGCGGCGCCCCGTACGGCACCTCCCCGCGGAGTTCGTCGCGCAGCGGCAACGACGTCACGTCGGGCCCGGCGCTGCCGGGATCCGGGCG
>CAXUNA010000504.1:0-3319 GCA_964252095.1 uncultured Jatrophihabitans sp.
CTCCCGGCCCGAGGTCGCCGTGCCGGTAGTGGGTGCGGCACAGCACCTGGTAGCGGACGGCCTGCTCGTCCGGGTCGGTCGCGGACGTCGCGGCGGTGTCCGCGACGACCACCGTGTCGCCCTCGCGCACCATCACCCCGTCGACCAGTCGCGCGTTCAGCCGGCCGGGCCGGCCGCACCAGCACAGGACGTCGACCTGCACCGGCGAGGTCTCGTCGGCGAGCTCGACCAGCCGCGCGGCACCCGGCAACAGCTGGCTGCGGAAGTCGGTGAGCAGGCCGAAGCAGTAGACGTCGACGTGCCAGTCGTCGACCAGTTCCGCGAGCTGGTCGACGTGGTCGCGGGTGAGGAACCCGGCCTCGTCGACCACGAGGTAGTCCAGCTCGCGCCCGGCCGCCCACTCCTCGCGGACGACCAGCCGCAGGTCGGTGTCGTCGTGGATCTCGAACGCCTCGTGGGCGAGCCCGACACGGGTCGTCACCTCGGGCCGGCCGGAGCGGTCGTAGCGGGTCATGAGCTTGCCGCGCCGTCCCTGCCGCGCGTGGTTGTGGTTGATCTGCAGCGCGAGGGTCGACTTGCCGCAGTCCATCGGACCGTGGAAGAACGTCAACTGCGCGGGCATCGGCATCGCCCGCCGGCGGCCGGCGGCCGGGATCGACGCCAGGGCGCCGGCGGACCCGTCCGCGCTCGGGGGATCGGTCGGGGTCACGTGGTCACACCTTCTCCGGTGCGAGGTTGCCCGAGGCCTCGATCGCGCGCCGCACCGGCACGAACGCGAGGAGCACGAACCCGACCACGAAGAACACGACCAACGAGACCAGCGCGGACCGGTAGCTGCCCGTGGTCTGGTACGCGATGGAGAACAACAGCGGGCCGAGCCAACTGGTCCCCGAGTCGCTGATCTCGTAGAAGCCGAAGTACTCGGCCTCCTCGCCCGCCGGGATCATCCGCGAGAACAACGACCGCGACAGCGCCTGGCTGCCGCCGAGCACCACCGCGATCGCGACCGCGAGCACGTAGAACTGCCACACCGAACCGCGTTGGACGACGAACGCGGCCAGGACGATCACCGTCCACACCACGAGCGACGCCAGGATCACCCGCTTGGCTCCGAACCGCTCGGCGAGCCGGCCGAGCCACAACGCCCCGCCGAACGCGACGAACTGCACGATGAGGATCGCCGGCAGCAGGGTGTTGTCCGACAGCCCCAGCTCCTTGTCGCCGTAGACGGCCGCGACGGTCGTCACGGTCTGGATGCCGTCGTTGTAGATCAGGAACGCGACGAGGAAGAACAGCGTCAGCGGGAAGGCCCGCAGCGAGGCCAGCGTCTGGCCCAGCTGCCGGAAACCTTCGGTGAACGTGGTGCCACCGGCGTCGGGACGTTCGGTGGAGGTCCGCATGGTCCGGGGCAGCCGCCGCAGGGTCGGCAGCAGGAAGACCAGCCACCACACGCCGGAGGCTCCCATGGCGATCCGGGCCAGCAGGGCGTCGTCGTCGAGCACGAGGCTCAGGACGAATGATGCAGCAAGCAACAGTCCACCGCCGAGGTACGAGACCCCCCAGCCGACCGACGAGATCTTGTCGCGGTCCCCGGCGTTCGAGAGGTCCACGAGCAGCGCGTAGTTGACCACCGCGGCGCAGCTGAACGCGACGAACGCCACCGCGTACGTCGCCACCGCGAGCGGCCAGTTGCCTCCACGCACGAAGAACATCGCGATGCAGGCGACCGCGCCGACGGCGCCGAGCCCGCACATGATGTTCCGCTTGCGGCCGGTGCGGTCGGCGAACGCCCCGACCAGCGGCATGAGGAACACGACGACGACCGTGAACGTCGTCAGCGTGAACCCGAACAGGCTCCCGGGCGCGATCGGGATCCCCAGCACGTGCACCCGCCCGTGCGTGCCCACCGCGTTCTCCGTGACCGAGACCATGTATCTCGACATGAAGACAGTGGTGACGAGCGTCGGGAAGACGTGGCTCGCCCAGCCGTACGTGTACCACCCCCGTCGGTACGAGCGGAGCGTGGCGGCGTCGACCGGCGACGCCGCGTCGACGCTCACGCCGGGGCCCGTTCCGCGACCACCGCGAGGGCGAGGTCGACCCGGTCGGTGATGAGGCCGTCGACGCCGAGGGAGAGTAGGTCGCGCATCTGTCGGGGCTCGTTGACCGTCCAGACCTGGACCTCGAAGCCCTGCCGGTGCGCGAGGCGCACGAACCGGCGGTCGACGACCCGCAGCGCACCGGCTCGGCGCGGGACCTGGGCGACCACGCCACGGCCGCGCGGGAGCACCGCGGCGACACCGCCCACCGGCCCCGGCCAGGCCTCGAACCGCAGGCGTGCCACCTCGGCCGGCCCCATCGCCGTCCGGACGCCGGGCAGGGCCGCCCGCAGCCGGGCCAGCCGGCGGTCGGAGAACGCGGCGAGGCACACCCGCTCGTACGCGTGGGTGCTCTCGAGCGCGGCGAGGGTCGGCGCCACCCCGGCATCGGACTTGACGTCGACGTTGACCACGGCGTCGGGGAACGAACCGAGCACGTCCTCGAGGGTCGGGATCGGCTCCGCACCGCCGATCCGCGCCTCCCGCACCCGGCTCCAGGGCCGGTGCGAGACCACCCCGCGGGCGTCGGTGACGCGGTCGAGCACGGCGTCGTGGAAGGCCAGGGCGACCCCGTCGGAGGTCACCCGCACGTCGGTCTCGAGGTGGGTCGCGCCCGCTGCGACGGCCCGGGCGAACGCGGCGAGCGAGTTCTCGTCGTGCGGGCCGCCGGTGACGGCCGCGGAGAGGCCCCGGTGCGCCATCACCACGACGTCGGCCACCGGGGCATCGAACCACGCGCCGCCCGACCCCTCCCGCACCACGGGGGGGCGCAACCCGGCTGCCCCCGCCGGCTCACCCCGGTGCCGCCCCCCCTCGGGGCGCCGGGGGGTCAGGCCCCCCCCCCGCCAGTGGGCGGGCTGCGGCCGTAGCGCCGCGAGAACGCGGCCGAGAGGGAGAACGGGCTGCCGTAGCCGACCTGGCGGGCGATGGCCGCGAGCGTGAGGTCGGAGCCGAGCAGCAGATCGGCGGCGAGCGCGAGCCGCCAGCCGGTCAGGTACGTCATCGGGCCGTCACCGACCAACCGCTGGAACCGGCGCGCGAACGCGGCGCGCGACAACCCCGCCTCGCGGGCCAGTTCCTCGACCGTCCAGCCCCGCGCCGGCTCGGCGCGCATGCGCCGCAACGCCGCGCCCACCACCGGGTCCGCCTCGGCGCGGTACCAGCCGGGCGGGGGGGGGGCCCGGCCCCCCCCCCCCCCCCCCCCCCCCCCCCCCCCCCCC
>CAXUNA010000505.1:0-3312 GCA_964252095.1 uncultured Jatrophihabitans sp.
CGCCGACCTCGTCCCGCGCGTGCAGCTGGAGTGGCCCCCGCCCGCCGGTCGCCGCTCCCCCTTCGCGTCGGAGTGGCCCGACGTCGAGATCGTCACCGGCGAGGTGCTGGTCGACGTCTTCCACACCGCCGACACCGATCTCGCCACCGGCATCCAGCGCGTCACCCGCGAGACCGTGAAGCGTTGGGCCCGCGACCACAACGTGACCCTGGTGTCCTGGACCTCCGCGCTCACCGGCCTCAAGCCGCTCACCGGCGCGGCCCGCGAGCGCGCCCTCACCGGCACGCCCGCCCAGGCCGAGGAGGGGCGGCGCCCGGTCGTCACCATCCCGTGGCGCTGCACCTACCTGCTGCCGGAGCTCGCGGCCGAGCCCGACCGCACCCGCGCCATCGAGGCGATGGTCGACTTCTCCTGCGTCCGCAGCGCGATGATCGGCTTCGACTGCGTCCCCGTCACCTCGGCCGAGACCGTCGGCGAGGGCATGGGCGGCGGTTTCTCGACGATGCTCGGCGCCGCGTCCCACCTGGACCGGGTCGCCGCGATCTCGCACGCCGCCGCCGGTGAGTACGGCGGCTGGAAGGCGATGCTCGCCGGGACCGGCCTCGCCGGTCCCGAGGTCCGGGCCGTGTCGCTGCCCGACGAAGCCGTTCCGGTCGAGGCCGCGGCCGGCGACGCCGCGCGCGAGGCGCTGGCCATCCCGGGCCTGCCGCTGGTGCTGGTCGTCGGCTCGCACGAGCCGCGCAAGAACCACCTCGCCGTGCTGCACGCCGCCGAGCTGTGCTGGCGGCAGGGGTTGCGGTTCAACCTCGTCTTCATCGGCGGCAACGCCTGGCGCGGCGAGGAGTTCACCGGGCGGGTGGCCCAGCTGCAGGCCGGCGGACGGCCGGTGCAGGCGCTGTCCGGCATCTCCGACGAGGTGCTCGCGGGCTCCTACTCGCTCGCCCGGTTCACCGTCTTCCCCTCGCTGAACGAGGGATTCGGCCTGCCGATCGTGGAGGCCCTCGCGCAGGGCACGCCGGTCGTGACCTCCGGCTACGGCAGCATGGCCGAGATCGCGGCGGGTGGTGGCGTGCTCACCGTCGACCCGCGCAACGACGACGACATCGCCGCGTCCATGGCCGCCCTGCTGGCCGACGACGACCTGCTCGCCCGGCTGTCCACCGAGGCGGCCGCTCGCAGCGTCCGGACCTGGGAGCAGTACGCGGCCGAGACCTGGGCCTTCTTCGTCGAGGAACCCCTGACGGAGCAACGCCTGTGACCGATCTCGAGATGCCACGACCCGAGACGGGCGCGCAGTCGCGGGCGCTCGCCGAACGCACCGCGCACCTGCGCGACCTCCCGATGCGCCCCGCCGGCCCGAAGTCCGGCTTCTTCACCGGTACCGCCCAGTCGGTCCGTGACATCTGGGCCTACCGCGAACTGCTCGGCCTGCTCACCCGGCGCGAGCTGAAGTCCCGCTACAAGGACAGCGTGCTCGGCTTCTTCTGGAGCCTGATGAAGCCGCTGTCCCAGCTGCTCATCTACTACGTCGCGCTCGGCAAGTTCCTCGGCGCGCAGCGGACCATCGACGACTACGCGGTGTTCGTGTTCACCGGGCTGACCGCGTGGACGCTGTTCTCGGAGATCGTGCAGACCGGCACGGGCTCGATCGTCACGAACGGCGGGCTGGTCAAGAAGATCTACCTGCCGCGCGAGGTGTTCCCGCTCGCGGCCATCGGCTCGGCGCTGTTCAACTTCGGGATCCAGTTCGTCGTGCTGGTGGGCGCGACGATCCTCGTCGGGCACCCGCCGCTCGACCGCGACCTGCTGTACCTGCCGCTGGGTCTGCTGGTCCTGCTGCTGTGGGCCACCGCCGCCGCGTTCCTGCTCTCGGCGGTCAACGTCTACCTGCGCGACGTCCAGTACCTCGTCGAGATCGCGCTCATGGTGCTGTTCTGGACGACCCCCACGGTCTACTCGTGGGAACAGGTCGCGAAGACCCTGCACGCCCACCAGTGGGTGCTGCACCTCTACGACGCCAACCCGCTCGTCAACGTCACGCTGGCGTTCCAGCGGGCGATGTGGGTGCGCGGCGACGGCACCCCCGCTCCCGACCACATCTGGCTGAACCTGCTGATCCTCACCGGCATCGGTGCGGTGCTGGTCTTCCTGTGCCAGCGGATCTTCACGCGGCTGCAGAACAGCTTCGCCCAGGAGCTGTGATGGCCGACCACACCACCGTCGTCGACGTCCGCAACGTGTCGAAGCGGTTCGTCATCCGCAAGGAGAAGTCGCTCAAGGAGCGGGTCGTCAACCTCGGCCGGTCCAACCAGCACAAGGAGGACTTCTGGGCGCTGCGCGACGTCGACCTCGACATCGAGTCGGGGTCGACCGTCGGGCTGGTCGGGCCGAACGGGTCCGGCAAGAGCACCCTGCTCAAGTGCATCGGCGGGATCATCCAGCCGACCAGCGGCGAGGTCACCCTGCGCGGCCGGCTCGCGGCGCTGCTCGAGCTGGGCGCGGGTTTCCACCCCGACCTCACCGGCCGGGAGAACGTCTTCCTCAACGCGTCGATCCTCGGTCTGTCCCGCGAGCAGACCGAGCGGTACTTCGACGCCATGGTCGACTTCTCCGGCATCGAGAAGTTCATCGACACCCAGGTGAAGTTCTACTCGTCGGGCATGTACGTGCGGCTCGCGTTCGCCGTCGCCGTGCACGTCGACCCCGACATCCTGCTGGTCGACGAGGTCCTCGCCGTCGGTGACGAGCCGTTCCAGCGCAAGTGCATGGACCGCATCCGCGGGTTCCAGAAAGAGGGCCGGACCATCGTGTTCGTGTCCCACTCGCTGGACCAGGTCGCCGACCTCTGCGACCGCGCGGTGGTGCTCGAGCACGGCAACGTCATCGCCGACGGCAAGCCGGTCGACTCGCTGCGCGTGCTGCGCCGGGAGTTCGAGTCCACCCGCAGCGAGGAACTGGCACGCGAGCGGGCGTCGGCACCGGTGAAGCAGACCGGCGGCCGGATCGTCGACGTCCGCGTGTGCGAGCCCGCGGGCGGCGAGATCCCGGTGCTGCAGCCGGGCGACCCGCTCGAGGTCGAGGTCGAGGTCGAGTCCGAGCGCGGCAGGACGCTCGACGACTGGATCCTCGGCATCGGCGTCGACAACCAGCTCGGCCAGGCGCTGTTCGGCACCAACACCACGCTGATGAAGGTCGACATGCCGCCGCTCGCGGGGCGGCAGAGCTACCGGATCCGGGTGCCCGCGGTGTGGCTCAACGAGGGCCAGTACAGCCTGCACGGCGCCATCGCCCAGTCCAACGGGCCGGAGATCG
>CAXUNA010000506.1:0-3311 GCA_964252095.1 uncultured Jatrophihabitans sp.
AGAACGCGAGCGACGTCGCCGGTCAGCGCCGACCGGCGGCGTCCGGCCCCCAGTCCAGCGGGATCGGCCCCGGTGTGCCCGGCCCGAGGGCCCCGAGCGGCAGCAACGGCAGGTTGAGCAGCGACGGCGTCCCGGGCCCGTACCCGATCTCGTAGGTACCCGGCAGGGTCCGTCGTTGCGGCGCGGTCGGGAAACACGGATCGACCCCACTGAAGCCGGCCGTGTCCGCCTGGCGAGTCTGGGTCGTGATCCTCAGCCCCAGCCGGTGGCCGGGCGCGATCGTCGCCACCCGGGGTGACAGCCAGAACTCGAACGGGCGGACCTCGCCGGGGTTTAGGTACTCGTCGCGGTCGAAACGGCCGTACGTCCGGACCGGGCGGCCGTCGTCGTCGTACCAGGCGCGGTCGGCGTCCTGCGCCGCGAGACTCCCGATCACGAAGCCCGCCGTCACCTTCCGGGCCGCACCGTCGGGGTCGACGTCGAACAGGCTCGCGATCAGCACGAGGTTGGTGCCAGTGGTCGACGCCCACACGCGCGCCCCGGCCGGTCCGGCGAACGTTGCACCCTGCTCCAGTGGCGGGGTGGTCCAGCTCAGCGAGCACCCGTCGACGTCCGGCTGGCCCCACGCCACCGACCGTGTGCCGGCCGTCGGGGCCGGTGAGGAGGCGAGCACGCCCTGCGCGTCGAGGAACAGCGGCGTGTAGCGGTCGGTCATCGGGAACGAGGCCGCGTTCACCCACCGCCGGGTCGTCAGGTCGAGCAGGTGCATCGGGGTCGCCGTGTCGGCGAGACCGGTGTCGTCGCCCTTGAGCCAGGTGTCGAACCAGAGCAGCAGCAACTCGTCGCTGATGCCTTCTCCGTGTGCCCACGGCCCCATGACGATCTGGTAGCGACCGGTCGTCGTGTCACCCGGGCGCATCGGGGCGTGGACCGGCCGACCCGCGTGCGCGTTCTGCAGGTACGTCCACAGTTCCTGCGCCCCGAGGTTGAAGATGTCGGCCCAGCCGCTGTAGAGCAGCACGGGGATCCCGCTCGCCGCGATCTGCTCGGCGAGGTCGCCGGGCGTCTGCCGACGCCAGAACTCGTTGACGTAGGCGTTCGGCCCGCCCGCCATGACGTCGCGGTACAAGGCCGATCCCCACGCGCCGCCCTTCGCCCCGACGAGGACGTGGAACGCCTCGGCCCGCAGGCTGATCGTCTGCGTGGGCATGCCCTGGCCCATGATGTCCTCGCGGTACGTCTCCGCACCGGACATCAACGGCGCGATCGCCTTGACCGGTGAGCCCGGGCCCAGCTCGGCCACCGTGAACAGCTGGGTCATGCCCAGGAACGATAGGCCGGTCAGGCCGACGTCGCCGTTGGACCCGTCGAGTGCGTCCGCTGCCCAGTGCACCAGTTCGACGCCGTCCCGGGCCATCCGGCCGGTACCGAAGAACAGGAACTCGCCGTCGGAGCGCCCGGTGCCGCGGACGCACGCCGTCACGAAGATGTACCCCCGGCCGACCAGGTGGTCGTGGGTCGGGTTCGCGGCGCCGTCGAGTCCGCCCATCGCCGGGTCGAGGACCGTCGAGCCGACCGGACGGTCGCCCGAGTAGGGATTCTGTGTCAGCAGCACGGGGAACGCGACCGGCGCACGCTCACCGGTGACCGGGTCGGCGGGGTACTCGACGTCGACGACGAGCGTCACCCCGTCGCTCATCACGACCGCGACGTCCGGGACGACGACGGTTCCGTACCGGGCCGGGTACGGCGCCCAGCGACCCCCGGGCCATCCCGATCCGCCGTCGGTGTGCGGATTCGTCAAGCGGTCATCACCCGGATGGCCTGTTCGGGGCACACCGCGGCGCCGTTCTCGACGGCCTGTTCACGACCCGGTCCGACGGGCACGGTGGCACCCACGTCGCGGTTGTAGCCCTCGTCGTCGAGCACGAACACCTCGGGCGCCGCGACCGCGCACGAGCCGCGCCCGGAGCACAACGCCGGGTCCACGAGGTACTTCATGACGAGGACGAGGTTCCGGTGGTCGACCGTGCCGGCGTGGGGGTGAAGACCAGGGGCAGGGTGTCCATGTTCCGGGTGATGGTGCTGTTGCTGTACGTCGGACCGGTGCCGTCGGCAGGCCGGAGGTCCGGCAGTCGCTCCAGGATCGCCTCGAGGGCGACCGTCGCCTCGAGCCGCGCGATGTGGGACCCGATGCAACGGTGCGGTCCGAACGAGAACGCCGGGTTCACCGCGATCTTCCGGTCGATGTCGACCACGTGGGGGTCGTCGAACAGCTTCGGATCGCGACAGGCCGCCGCGAACGACAGCATGAGGAAGTCGCCCTTCTCGATCCGTTGCCCGGCCACCTCGGTCTCCTGGGTGGCGGTACGGCCGAGCGCGACGATCGACCCGTAGAAGCGGATGAGTTCCTCGATCGCACCGGGCCACAAGTCGTGGTCGTCCTGCAGTCGCTGCCGGTCCTCCGGGTGCGTCGCGAGGTGGTGGGCCATCCCGGCGAGCAGGTAGGTCGTGGTGCCGATCCCGCCGGCCAGCAGGTCGATCATCACGAACAGCTTGTGTTCCCAGGAGCACGGGTTGCCGTCGTGGTCCTCGACGCCTGCCAGCACGACGTCGACGAAGTCACCACGCGGCGGTTCCTTCTCGCGGGTCCGCAGGTAGGCGTCGAGGTAGCCCGCGACCTGGCCCCACGCCTCAGGGCGACCCTCCATCGGGCCGCGCATCGCGTTGTCGGTGGCCGTCTGGATGAACGGCAGGTCGTCGAGGGGCACGCCCAGGAACGTGCCGAAGAAGACCCGACCGGGCAGGTGGGCCGCGAACTCCTCGACGAAGTCGGTCGTGCCGCGCTCGGAGAACGCGTCGAGCAGCGCGTCGACCTGTTCGCGGATGCTGTCGGTCCGGGTGCGGATCGCGCGCGGCCCGAAGTGCGGACCCAGTGCAGTGCGCCACCGGGTCTGGTAGGGCGGGTCGAGTTCGACCGGGTACAGCTTGGCTCCTCCGTCACCGCCGCGGCCGGGCTCGAAGCCGCCCTCACTCGAAAAGGTTTGCCAGTCCTGCGCGCACTCGCGGACGTCCTCGTAGCGACTGACCACCCAGTAGCCGCCGGCGACATCGCTGTGCGCGACGGGGCAGCGCGCGACCAGCGAGCCCAGGACGTCCTCGTACTCCGCGGTGAACTCCGCCGAATCGAGGTCGAAGTCGTGGAAGTGGTCGCGCTTTACGGCCGGCGGCGCACCGCGGTCGGTGTCGGTCATGGGGTGTCCCTTGTCTGCTCGGCGTTGAACAGCTGCGGTGGAGGACGCTCGCGTTCC
>CAXUNA010000507.1:0-3307 GCA_964252095.1 uncultured Jatrophihabitans sp.
AGCCGCGACCGGTCGCGGCTGGCGGGGGAACTCGCGGAGGTCGACGACGTCCGCGAGGCGACCTATTCCGACGCCGCGGCGATGACGGCCGCGCTCGAGGGCGTCGACACCCTGTACCTGGTGTCCGCGTCGGAGGATGCGCACCGCGTGGACCAGCACGTCACGGCGGTCGACGCCGCGCTCGCGGCCGGGGTCTCACGGATCGTCTACACGTCGTTCGTCAACGCCTCCCCCGACGCCACGTTCACCTTCGTACGCGACCACTTCGCCACCGAGGTCCACATCCGTTCCACCGGCGTCGACCACACGTTCTTCCGGTCGTCGCTCTACGTCGACTTCCTGCCCGGGATGGTCGGTGACGACGGCGTGCTGCGCGGCCCCGCGGGTGACCCCGACTCCGGGCGGGTCTCGTTCGTGGCGCGCGACGACATCTGCGACGTCATCGCGCGCGGGCTGGTCGAGTCGCCCCCGGACGAGGTGTACGACGTCACAGGGCCCGCCGCGCTGACCGTCACCGCGACGGTGGCGTTGCTGTCCGAGGTCACCGGACGCGAGATCACGTACGTCGCCGAGGGTCTCGACGAGGCCCGGGCGTCACGGCGCGCGGCCTACGACGCCCCGGCCTTCGAGATCGAGGGCTGGATCACCACGTACGTCGCGATCGAGGCGGGAGAGCTCGACCTCGTCAGCGACACCGTCGAACGGCTCGCCGGCCACCCGGCGACCTCGGCCGGGGAATGGCTGCGCGCGCACCCCGGGGCGTACGCCAGACTCACCGCGTGACCGCGGCGCCCACCGATCTCCGGATCCCCACCGACCTGTTGCCCGCCGACGGCCGGTTCGGGTCGGGGCCGTCGAAGGTGCCGGCCGCCGCGTTGGAGTCGTTCGGCGCACACGGCACGGCGGTGATGGGGACCTCGCACCGGCAGCGACCGGTCAAGGACCTCGTCGCCCGCGCCAGGTCCGGGATCGCCGCGCTGCTGCACCTGCCGGACGGCTACGAGGTCGTGCTCGGCAACGGCGGCTCGACGACGTTCTGGGACGCCGCGGCCGCGAACCTGGTGATCTCGAAGGCGCAGACCGTGGTGTGCGGGGAGTTCTCCTCGAAGTTCGCCGCGTCGATCACGGCCGCGCCGTTCCTCGCCGAACCCTCGATCGTCCGGGTCGAACCCGGAACCGGTGCCGTGTGCAACGCCGAGCTCGACGTCGACACCTACTGCTGGCCGCAGAACGAGACCTCGACCGGGGTCGTCCTGCCGGTCACCCGCGAGGGCCTGCCGGACGACGCGCTGACGCTCGTGGACGCCACGTCCGCCGCGGGTGCACTCGACGTCGACGTCAGCGCCGCCGACGTCTACTACTTCGCGCCGCAGAAGGTCCTCGCCTCCGACGGCGGGCTGTGGCTGACCACGTTCTCACCCGCCGCGGTGGAACGGCTCGACGTGGTGCGCCGCCGCGACGACGGCCGGTGGATCCCGGCCTCGCTCGACCTGTCCATCGCGCTGGACAACTCGCGCAAGGACCAGACCTACAACACACCGGCGATCGCGACGCTGTGGCTGCTGGTCGCGCAGCTGGAGTCGTTGCTCGAAGCGGGCGGACTGACCGCTGCTGCTGCACGATGCAACGATTCGTCCGATCGCCTGTACGACTGGGCGGAACGCTCGGCGCACTGGACGCCGTTCGTCACCGATCCGCAGTGGCGGTCACCGGTGGTCGTCACGATCGACGCGGTCGACGTCGACGCCGCCACGGTCGCCGCGGTCCTCCGCGCCAACGGCGTCGTCGACGTCGAGCCGTACCGGGGCCTCGGCCGCAACCAGTTGCGGATCGGCGTCTACCCGGCGGTCGACCCGGACGACGTCACCGCGCTGACCGCCTGCATCGACTGGGTGGTCGACCACCTCTGACGGCGCACGCTCGCGGAGGGGGTCAACGGCGGCGGGGGCGGTCGCGCAGGTAGGTGACCCACGACGCGAGCACGCACGCGAGCCCCAGGGTGAACGCCACCAGCCCGAAGCCGCCGACGTCGTAGCTGAACAGCATCACGAAGATGCCGAACACCCCGACGCCGATACCGACCCGGAGCAGCACCGACCACCGCGGCGAGCGCGGACGAAACGGTGCGGACACCCCCCGAGTGTGGCGGGTGCCCCGCCACGGCGGACCCGGCGGGGTGACGGTGGGCCGGGTCAGCTCCGGCGGACGGTCACCCGGGTGCAGCCGACGAGCAGCACCAGGGCCGGGATGAGCAGCAGGACCGCGAACCATGGGCTGTCGATCGCGAACTGGCACACGCCGTGCCACGCGGACGAGACCAGGCTGCGGATGGTCTGCAGGTGGTCGGTGTGCACGGGCCCGAGCGACGGGGCCTGGGCGAGGGACATCGGGTTCCGCCTGGAGGGTGCGAAGGTATGAGGTCGAGGTGAAGCGGCACCATGACAGCACAGCCGGGCGCACCTGCCAAACCCGCGCGGTCCGTTCGCCCCCGCTGTCCCGGATGTCCGCCCGATCGGTCTGCGCCCGGGGCCGTCCGGGCAGGTCGGCCGACCTGCCCGCGCTCCCGGCGGCGCGCTGCATCCGAGACAGTCCCGGCGTCGGTACGGCGTGGTGACCCGGACCGGGAGCCCCTCACGCCTAGGGTTTCCGGGCATGCGGCAGCTGCGCTACGCCGGTCCCGGTGAGGACGCGACCCAGGTCGTCGTCGAGGCCGTCGACGGCGCCGACCGGTACACCCTCCTGCTCGACGACGCCCTGCGCGCCGCCGCCCGGCAGGAGTTGCCGAGGACCGGTCGTGACGACGAGACCCCAGTGACCCTCTCCCCCCGCGACATCCAGACCCGCGTGCGTGGCGGCGCCTCCCCCGAGGCGGTCGCCGCGGAGGCCGACCTCCCGTTGGAGAAGGTCATGCGGTTCGCCTTCCCGGTCCTGCAGGAACGCATCCGGGTGTCCGACGAGGCCCGGCGGGCCCGCGCCCGCCGCACCACCCCGAACGGCGAGATGGCGGTGTTCGGCGAGGTGGTCGACACCGGCCTCGCCGCGCACGGCATCGACCCGGCCGACGTCGCGTGGGACGCCTTCCGCCGTCACGACGGGCAGTGGACGGTCACCGCCGGGTGGCGCGAGACCGAGGCCGCGGGCCACGGCGCGGACGGCGACCGCTTCGCCCAGTGGAGCTTCGTGCTCGCGAGCCGGGTCATCACGCCGATGGACGACACCGCGGGCGACCTGCTCTCCGACCGCCCGTTGCGCCCACTCGGCAGCGCGGACGCCTCCGACGACCTCGAGGACGTCGGCACGGTGGGCG
>CAXUNA010000508.1:0-3305 GCA_964252095.1 uncultured Jatrophihabitans sp.
CGCGGCGTTGCCCCGGCGGCTCGTTCACGGTGCGCGGTGACCTGGCGCAGGCCACGACCCCGTGGGCGCCCGGCGCGTGGGCCGTCACCCTGGGCGCGCTCGGCCGGCCCGACGCCGTGCTGCGCCCGCTCACCGTCGGCTACCGCGTGCCCGGTGCGGTGCTCGAGCTGACCAACCGGCTGCTGCCGCTCATCGCCACGGGTCTGACCCCGGCGTCGTCGTTGCGCGAGGCACCCGACGCCCTGCACCACTCGACCGTCGCCCGGCTCGAGGACGACGTCGCCGCCGCCCTCGCCCGTGAGGGCACGGTCGGGGTCATCGCCGCCGACGCCGGGATCGCCGGGGTCACCGCCCGCCTCGCCGGTCTCGCCACGACGGCAGGGAGCCGGCTGGTCGTCGTCCCCGCCTCGGTGGCGAAGGGGCTGGAGTTCGACACGGCGGTGGTCGTCGACCCGGAGGCGGTGGTCGCGGCCGAGCCGAGCCGCGTCGTCGGCCTGCGCCGCCTCTACGTCGTGCTCACCCGCGCCGTCAGCCGGCTGGTGGTCTGCGAAGGAACGGAGTCCGTCGCCGAGCTGGCACCCGCCGCCATGTGATAGGAACCCCGAGGTACTCCGTGTCCTACGACACCCCTGTAGGCACGGGGAACCACCCGCGAGAACGGCGATGCGAGCCACGGCGACCCCGTGCCGACGTCCCGACAGCCAGGAGGCCTGATGCCCGTACCCCCGGAGCCCGACGCGGTCCAGTTGTTGACGCCCGAAGGCGTCCGCCAGGACCACCCGGACTACCCGCTCGAGATCTCCGACGAGCAGATCGCCGCGCTGTACCGCGACCTCGCGCTCGTGCGGCGCTTCGACGGCGAGGCCACCGCGCTGCAACGCCAGGGCGAGCTCGGCCTCTGGGCGTCCTGCCTCGGCCAGGAGGCGGCCCAGGTCGGCGCCGGTCGCGCCCTGCGCACCCAGGACATGGCCTTCCCGACCTACCGGGAGCACGGCGTCGCCTGGAGCCGCGACATCGACCCGATGATGCTGCTGTCGATGTTCCGCGGCACCGACCTCGGCGGCTGGGACCCCGAGGCCACGAAGTTCGGGATCTACACGATCGTGCTGGGCGCCCAGACCCTCCACGCCGCGGGCTACGCGATGGGCGTCGTCCGCGACGGCGCCGTGGGCACGGGCGAGTACGGCCGCGACACCGCCGTCCTCGCGTTCTTCGGCGACGGTGCCTCGAGCCAGGGCGACGTCAACGAGTCGTTCGTGTTCGCGGCCGCCGGCAACCTGCCGGTCGTCTTCTTCTGCCAGAACAACCAGTGGGGCATCAGCACGCCGGTCGAGAAGCAGACCCGCATCCCGCTGTACCGCCGCGCGTCCGGCTTCGGCTTCCCCGGAGTGCGGATCGACGGCAACGACGTCCTCGCCTCGCTCGCCGTCACCCGCAAGGCGCTCGACGACGCCCGCGCCGGGCTGGGCCCGACGTTCATCGAGGCCTACACCTACCGGATGGGCGCCCACACCACGTCCGACGACCCCACCCGCTACCGGCTCGACGCCGAGCTGGAGCGGTGGCGGTTGCGCGACCCGGTCGAACGGGTGCGGGCCTACCTCACCCGCACCGCGGGGTACGGCTCCGAGTTCTTCGCCGGCGTCGACGCCGAGGGTGACGCCCTGGCCGAGCGGGTGCGTGCCACCGTGCGCTCGCTGCCGGACCCCGACGCCCTCGCGCCGTTCGCGCACGTCACCACCGAGATCTCGGACCACCTGCGGGCGCAGCGCGACGAGTACGCGGCCTACCTCGGCACCCTGGAGGGGACGGCCTGATGAGCACGTTGACGATGTCGAAGGCGCTCAACGAGGGTCTGCGACGCGCGCTGGAGGACGACCCGAAGGTCCTGCTCATGGGCGAGGACATCGGCAAGCTCGGCGGCGTCTTCCGCATCACCGACGGCCTGCAGAAGGACTTCGGCGAGGACCGGGTCTTCGACACCCCGCTCGCGGAGTCCGGGATCGTCGGCACGGCCGTCGGCCTGTGCCTGCGGGGCTACCGGCCGGTGTGCGAGATCCAGTTCGACGGCTTCGTCTACCCGGCCTTCGACCAGATCGTCTGCCAGGTCGCGAAGATGCACAACCGCTCGGTGGGCAAGGTGCGGCTGCCGATGGTCATCCGCATCCCGTTCGGCGGCGGCATCGGTGCCGTCGAGCACCACTCCGAATCGCCCGAGGCGTACTTCGCCCACACCGCCGGCCTGACCGTTGTCTCGTGCAGCGATCCCGTCGACGCGTACTGGATGATCCAGCAGGCCATCGCCCTCGACGACCCGGTGGTGTTCTTCGAGCCCAAGCGTCGGTACTGGGCCAAGGGCGAGGTCGACACCGACGCGAAGCTGGTCGACGCCTACCCGTTCGACCGCGCGCGAATCGTGCGGGAGGGCACCGACGTCACGCTCGTCGCGTACGGCCCGATGGTCACCACGGCGTTGCAGGCTGCAACGATCGCCGAGGGTGAGGGACGCTCCATCGAGGTCGTCGACCTCCGCACGCTGTCCCCGCTCGACACCACCACGGTCGTCGACTCGGTGAAACGCACCGGCCGGCTCGTCGTCGTCCACGAGGCTTCGGTGACGCTCGGCATGGGCGCGGAGGTCGCGGCGCGGGTGCAGGAGCAGGCGTTCTACTCGCTCGAGGCCCCGGTGCTGCGCGTCGGCGGCTTCGACACCCCGTACCCCGCGAGCCGCGGCGAGGAGGAGTGGTTGCCCGACCCCGACCGCATCCTCGACGCCGTCGACCGCGTGCTCGCCCACTGATCGGAAGGTCCACGTGCCGCAACTGCAGCAGTTCCGTCTCCCCGACGTCGGGGAGGGGCTGACCGAGGCCGACATCCTCCGGTGGGACGTCGCCGTGGGTGACGTCGTCACCGTCAACCAGGTGCTCGTCGAGGTGGAGACGGCGAAGGCGGCCGTCGAGCTGCCGTCGCCCTACGCCGGGATCGTGCAGGCCCTGCACGTCGAGGAGGGCCAGACCGTCGAGGTCGGCACCGCGATCATCACGATCGACACCGGCGGCGGCAGCACCGGCCCGGTGCCCGGCGACGACATCTCGGTGCAGGCCGCGGCCGGTGCCGGTGCGCGCGTCACCGACGCCGCCACCAAGCGCGAGCCCAACCTGGTCGGGTACGGCCCGGGCCACCGCGGCAGCCGCCGTCGGACGCCGTCGGCGCAGCAGGCTCCGGTGGCCGCCCCGTCGTCGAGCCCGGACGCGTCGGTGGTCAGTTCGTCGACCGCCGGTGGTCAGACCGACGCGGCCACCGGC
>CAXUNA010000509.1:0-3301 GCA_964252095.1 uncultured Jatrophihabitans sp.
CCGTCACCTCGGCCACCGTGCCGCCCGCCGCGCTCGCCATCACCCCGGCCGCCGACACCACGTCGGTCAACCCCGGCAGCAAGGTCACGGTCACGACCACCGGCGGCATGATCGGCAGGGTCTCCGTGACCGCCGCCGACGGCAGTGCCGTTGCCGGTGCGATGGCCGCGGACTCGCTGAGCTGGACCAGCAACGGTCCGCTCGCCTACGGCACCACCTACCGGGTCAGCGCCACCGCCAGCAACCCGGTCGGCGACGCGACGACCTCGCAGTCGACGTTCACCACCGTCAAGCCCGCCAACTACACATTGCCCTACGTCAACACCGCGGCCGGCCTGTCGATCCAGTCCGACGTCACGTACGGCGTCGGGCAGGCGCTGCAGATCCACTGGGACGAGAAGATCGGCGACCGTGCCGCCGCGCAGAAGGCGGTCACCGTCACCACCTCGCCCGCGCAGACCGCGGCGTTCAGCTGGGTCGACGACCAGAACATGATGTGGCGCACCAAGGACTACCTCAAGCCGGGCACCAAGGTCAGCGTCACGGCCGCCGTCTACGGCGTGCAGGTCGGCCCGGGCCTGTGGGGCCAGAAGAACGTCACGAGCTCGTTCACCGTCGGCGACTCGCACGTCTCGATCGCCGACGACGACACCAAGATCGTCACCGTCTACGAGAACGGCAAGGTCGTGAAGACCATGCCGACCTCGATGGGCCGCGGCGGGATCATCCACTCCAGCACCGGCAACACCATCTCGCTGTGGACCAACTCCGGCCCGCACATGGTGATCATGAAGGCGCGGACGGTCAACATGACCTCCTCGAGCTACGGCCTGCCGAAGACCGACCCGCTGGGTTACGACACCACGGTCTCCTACGGCGTCAAGATCAGCCAGGACGGCGAGTACACCCACGCCGCGCCGTGGAACAACGACCTCGGCGAGAGCGACGAGTCGCACGGGTGCCTCAACCTGTCGACCTCCGACGCCGAGTGGATGTACGAGTTCTCGCAGCCGGGCGACATCGTCGACGTCACGAACACCCCGCAGGACCTCGCCGAGTGGAACTCGGGCTCGTGGACGGTCCCGTGGTCGCAGTGGATCGCCCGCAGCGCCCTCCCGGTCGGCTGAGCGGGCGCCGGCGGTTCGCCACCGCTCGGCTGAGAAACCCACCCGGAACAGCGACCGTCCGTAACGTCACGGCAAACCCGGACCTGACACACTGACGGCGTGGATCGCCAGCAGGAGTTCGTCCTCCACACGGTCGAGGAGCGGCAGATCCGCTTCGTGCGGCTGTGGTTCACCGACATCCTCGGGACCCTCAAATCGGTGGCGATCGCGCCCGCCGAACTCGACGGGGCGTTCGACGAGGGCATCGGCTTCGACGGGTCCGCGATCGAGGGCTTCGCCCGGGCCAGCGAGAGCGACATGATCCTGCGCCCGGACCCGTCCACCTTCCAGGTGCTGCCGGGTCGCGGGCCGGGCGAGCCCGGCGACTCCGCGCGGATGTTCTGCGACATCCAGATGCCCGACGGCGCGCCGAGCTGGGCCGACCCCCGCTACGTGCTGCGACGGGCGCTGTCGAAGGCGGCGCAGAAGGGCTTCACCTTCTACACCCACCCCGAGATCGAGTTCTTCCTGCTGCGGGACATGCCCCGCGACGGCAGCGAGCCGACCCCGATCGACCGCGGCGGCTACTTCGACATGACCAGCCACGACCGCGCGCACGACTTCCGGCGTGACGCCGTCGGGGCGCTGGAGAACCTCGGCATCTCGGTCGAGTTCAGCCACCACGAGGTCGCCCCCGGCCAGCAGGAGATCGACCTGCGGTACGCCGACGCGCTGTCGATGGCCGACAACATCATGACGTTCCGGCACATCGTCAAGGAGGTCGCGATGGGCCACGGCGCCCACGCGACCTTCATGCCCAAGCCGTTCATGCACCAGCCGGGCAGTGGCATGCACACCCACCTGTCGCTGTTCGAGGGCGACCACAACGCGTTCCACGACCCCACGGACGAGCTCAACCTGTCCAAGACCGCCCGCGCCTTCATCGCCGGCCTGCTCGCGCACGCCCGGGAGATCACGGCCGTCACCAACCAGTGGGTGAATTCCTACAAGCGGCTGTTCGGCTACTCGGCACACGGTGAGCTGGTCGAGGCCCCGACGTTCGTGTGCTGGGGTCACGCCAACCGCTCCGCGCTGGTCCGGGTGCCGATGTACAAGCCGGGCAAGGCCAACTCGACGCGGATCGAGATGCGCTCGCTGGACTCCGCGTGCAACCCGTACCTCGCGTTCGCGCTCATGCTGGCGGCGGGGCTCGACGGCGTCGAGCAGGGCATGGAACTCCCCCCGGGTGCCGAGGACGAGGTGTGGGCGCTCTCGGACTCGGAGCGGATGGCGCTGGGCTACGACGAGCTGCCGCACAACCTGGCCGACGCGCTGCGCGTCATGGAGCGTTCCGAACTGGTGGCCGAGACCCTCGGTGAGCACGTCTTCGACTTCTTCCTGCGGAACAAGAAGCAGGAATGGGTCGACTACCGCGCCGAGGTCACCCCGTTCGAGCTGCGCCGCTACCTCGGCCCGCTGTAGGGGCGCGAACGCGGGTGGCACTGTTCAACCGGCAACGGTCGATCGAGGACGCCGTCGTCGCGCGGGTGGGCATCCCGCCCTTCTACGGCGACCCCGTCGCCCAGCAGGTGGCACAGGCGGCGGCCCGGGGCGACCTCGCGGTGGTCCACCACGCGTTCGCGACCAGCGACCTCGCCCGGCAGGCGCTGCTGGTGCGGGCCGTCGGTCTCCACCTGGACGCCGACCTCGCCTGGCGGTGGGTCGAGAGCGCGCCGCACGAGCCGTGGGCCTGGCAGGTCCACGCCTCGACCGTGGCCGGGCAGGCCCGCAGCGCACGGGGCACGTCCCGGGCCGAGGGGGTCGGGAAACGCCAGGTCCGGGACTTCCTCGGCGGGATGGCCGAGGCACGCCGGAGCCTGGGCCGGGTGCTGGAGCTGCGGCCGGGCGATCCGCTGGCGCTCTCCGAGGCGGTGTTCACCTCGTACGCGGGCCCGGCCGAGCAGCTGGTGGCCGACGTCTCGTCGCTGATCACGACGGGGGCGGTGGCGACCGACGGCCTGCGGACGGCGGTCAACCTGCTCGGACCCAAGTGGTTCGGCTCGACCGACCAGGCGATGGAGCTCGCCTGGTGGGTCAGTGACCACGCGCCGGCCGGGCACGACTCCCACGCCCTGCTGGCGTCCGCCGTGTTCGAGACGTTCCTGTACCTCCGGGACTTCGCACGGGAGCCGGAC
>CAXUNA010000510.1:0-3301 GCA_964252095.1 uncultured Jatrophihabitans sp.
CGAGTCGATCAAGGCGGAATGGTCGCGGCCGGCCGGCTTCCCGCGACCACGGCGCCGTGATCACCGTCGCCCGGCCCACGACAGGGCGTGATCAAGGCGGAATGGTCGCTGCGGGCGCCGCCCCCGCGACCAGAGCGCCTTGATCGCCACCGCGCCGCGATCGAAAACGCGCCGCGATCGACAACGCACCGGGGCCGGCCCACCAGCCGGCGGGCTCAGGCGTCGAGCTCGAGCTGACCCCACGGCGAGGCGTAGCCGTCGCGGAGCAGGTCGAGGAACGGGATCGGCGCGAACGCCTCCGGGCCGAGCACGCCCGCGCCGCTCCAGACACCGGTGGCCAACAGTTCCAGCGCCACGACCGGGTTGACGGCCGTCTGCCACACCACGGCCTGGGCGCCGTACTCCGCCATCGACCAGGCGTTGTCGACCACGTGGTAGAGGTACGTCGACCGCGGTGAGCCGTCGACACCGGTCCCCCGCACCCAGGTCCCGGCGCAGGTCTTGCCGCGCATCCGGTCACCGAGCGTCGCGGGGTCGGGCAGGCACGCGGCGACGACGTCACGGGGTGACACCATCGCGTCCCCGACCTTCACCGGCGTGGTCGAGTCCAGGCCGAGCGCGTGCAGCACCTTGAGCACGCCGATGAACTCCTCGCCCAGGCCGTACTTGAACGTCACACGCTTCGCGTCGATCCAGCGCGGGACGAGCAGCACCTCCTCGTGCTCGACGTTGACGCACTCGACCGGGCCGATGCCCTCCGGGAAGTCGAAGACCTCCGGCTCGGAGAACGGGGCGGTGGTGGTCCAGGCGCCGTCCTCCCAGATCACCGGCGGGTTGAGGCACTCCTCGATCGTGGTCCAGATCGAGAAGCTCGGGGCGATGACCGGCTCGCCGTCCGGGCCCAGCACCTCGAGGTTCGCGCCGTCGCGGATGCCGACCTCGTCGATCTCGCTGAACAGTTCGTCGGCGGCGTAGCGGGCGAAGACGTCGGCGAGGCCCGGCTCGACGCCGATCCCGACCAGCGCGAGGACCCCGGCGGCCTCGAACTCGCCGGCCAGCGCGAACTGCTCGTCGCCGAGCTTGAGGCCGGTCAGCGCGTACGGCTGCTCCGGGTGCGGCCGGGACAGCGACATCGCCATGTCGAGGTAGGTCGTGCCGGTGGCGAGCGCCGCCCGGAAGATCGGCATCGTGAAGCGGGGGTCGGTCGCGCCGAGAACTGCGTCGTAGTCCGCGAGCAGCTCCTCCAGCGCCACCTGGTCGGACGCGTCGACCCGCGCGGCCTCGAACCGCGGGGCGTCGACCGCGGCGACCGCGGCCTCGGCCTTGGCGAGGTCGTAGTCCGCGACGACGACCCGGGTGGGGAACTCGCGCCGGGCGAGGATGCGCACCGCGGCGCTCCCGACCCCGCCGGATCCGACGACTGCGACGCGCACGATCAGCACACTCCTCGATGAGTCGGAACACGAATTGCGTCACGGTAGCCCCATGTTGCAACGAAATCCATCGCCGCAATCGAATGGAAACACCGAAACGCTTGCGCCGCGGCCCGTTGCCTGCGATAAAGAGCGATCCAGCGCACGTCGGCCACCGGAAAGAGGGGCTCGTTGACCGCCACCAGCAGCACACCGCCACCCGCACCGCCACCCGTCGACCGTGACGACGGCGGCAAGGGCCTGAAGTCCGGCGCGATCGGCCTCGCCTCGAGTGTGGTGGTCGGCGTCGCCTCGACCGCGCCGGCCTACTCGCTCGCCGCCACGCTCGGGTACGTCGTCATCCTCGTCGGGCTGCAGGCGCCGGCGGTGATCGTGCTCGCGTTCGTGCCGATCCTGTTCGTGTCGATCGGCTACCAGCAACTCAACAAGCGCGAACCGGACTGCGGGACGACGTTCACCTGGGCCACCAAGGCGTTCGGCCCGAAGACCGGGTGGATGGGCGGCTGGGGCATCATCGCGGCCGACGTCCTGGTCATGGCGTCGCTCGCCCAGGTCGCGGGCCAGTACGTGTTCCTGCTCGTCGGGGCCGACGGCATCGGGGCGAACGCGGCGAGCGGGTGGGTGCTCCTGGTCGGCCTGATCTGGATGGCCCTCATGACCTGGATCTGTTACCGCGGCGTCGAGCTCTCGGCCAACATCCAGAAGGCGTTGCTCGCCCTCGAGGTCGTCGTCCTCATCATCTTCGCGGTCACCGCGCTGGTGAAGGGGCTCGGCAGCGGCGCGCCGGCCACCGCGATCCACCCCTCGTGGGACTGGTTCAACCCGTTCAAGGTCGACGGCATCAACACCTTCGCGCAGGGCATCATCCTGATGCTGTTCATCTACTGGGGCTGGGACTCCGCGGTCGCGATCAACGAGGAGACCAAGGACCGCGACAAGACGCCCGGGCGCGCCGCGATCATCTCCACCGTCCTGCTGCTCATCACGTACGTGATCGTGTCGCTGGCGTCGCAGACCTACGCCGGCGTCGGGGATTCCGGCATCGGGTTGGCGAACCCGGACAACGCGACCGACATCCTGTCGGTGGTCGGCAACGCCGTGTTCGGCGACAGCGGGTTCGGTCAGGTCATGAGCAAGCTGCTGATCCTGCTCGTGCTGACCTCGGCGGCCGCCTCGACGCAGACGACCATCCTGCCGACGGCGCGCACCACGTTGTCGATGGCCGTCTACAAGTCGATCCCCGCCACGTTCGCGAAGATCCACCCGAAGTACTTCAGCCCGACGTCCTCGACGATCTGGATGGGCGCGGTCTCGGCGCTGTTCTACCTCGCGGTGAACTTCTACAGCGACGGCGGCCTGATCGCGGACGCCGTCACCGCGATCGGCATGCTCATCGCGTTCTACTACGGGCTGACCGGGTTCGCGTGTGCCTGGTACTACCGCAAGGAGCTGCTGCACAGCACCCGCACGTTCTTCATGTGCGGCGTGATCCCGTTGCTCGGCGGGCTGATCATGTTCGGTGGTCTGGCCCTGACGATCTACCAGGATTACAAGCCGGTGAACAGCTACGTGGTCTTCACGATCCCCGGCAGCGATCACCAGATCGGCTGGGCGTTCCTGCTCGGCGTCGGGTCGTTCGTCCTCGGGTTGATCCTGATGGCGTTCGCGATGGCGAAGTACAAGCCGTTCTTCCGTGGCCAGACCCTGAACCGCGACACCCCGATCCTCGTGCCGGAGGACGACACGCTGGTCGGCGTCCTGCCGGACTCCCGCGAGAACCTCGTGCTGCCGCCGGACTGAGCCAGCCGGGAACGACGAACGGCTTCAGCTCGCCCATCGAGTGCCGCGGGATGCTCGGGAACAGGTGG
>CAXUNA010000511.1:0-542 GCA_964252095.1 uncultured Jatrophihabitans sp.
GTGTCGCCGGACCCGGGTGGACCGTCGCGCAGACCATCCCGGGGGTGCGGCTCGTGGCGGAAACCCTCGATCCGGCCGAGGATCCCGACGCCCTGGTGCTCGGGCCCGCCGACGTGCCGGAGATGCTCGAGCTCGTCGCCCGCACCCGGCCCGGACCGTTCCTGCCGCGCACGATCGCGCTCGGCACCTATCTCGGCATCCGCCGCGACGGCGCCCTCGTGGCGATGGCCGGCGAACGGCTCCGACCACCCGGCGCCACCGAGATCAGTGCCGTGTGCACCGATCCCGCGGCGCAGGGGCAGGGCCTCGCGTCCCGCCTCGTGCGTGCCGTCGCGTTCGGCATCGCCACGCGCGGCGACGTCCCGTTCCTGCACACCGCGGCGTCGAACGTCGGCGCCATCGCCCTGTACCGACGACTCGGCTTCGGGCCGGCCCGGCCGGTCAGCTTCACGTCGTTGCCGGGGCCCCGCCCCGCCCCCCACCCGGGCGGCCCGGGCCCCAGACGCCCCGCTGCCGGACGGCGACCCGGAGGTCGCCGAGGA
>CAXUNA010000511.1:552-3296 GCA_964252095.1 uncultured Jatrophihabitans sp.
CGCGGGGGCGGCCCGCCCCGGCCGGCCCGCCCCCCGGCGCCCCGCCCCCCCCCAACCGACCCCATCCCTGGAGGACAGTGACCATGACGACCACCGCAACCGACACCGACTTCGCGCTGGCGTGGCAGAACTGGCACGAGCAGCACGAGGCGAACCGCGCCGACGGCCACGGGTTCCTCGCGATCACCAGCCTGCGCTGGCTGAACGACGACCGCACCCGCTTCGAGGACGTGCCCGGCACCTGGTCGACCACCGAGGCCGAGGGGATCGTCGTCGACCTCGCCGACGGTGAATCGCTCACGGTCGACGGCGAGACCGTCACCGGCCGCCACGTCTTCGGGCACATCCCCGAGCGCGGCGGTGTCACCGCGGCCTTCGGCGACGCCGTGGTCGAGGTCGCACGCCGCGGCGGCAACGACATCGTCCGCCCGCGTCACCCCGATGCCCCGGTCCGGAGCTCCTACCGCGGCACCCCCGCGTTCGCGGCCGATCCGCGCTGGGTCCGCCCCGCCGTGTTCGAGCCGTTCGAGACCCCGCGTGACGTCACGGTCGGCGCGGTCGTCGACGGCCTGCAGCACGTCTACACCTCGCCCGGTCAGCTGGTCGTCGACCTCGGCGACTCCGAGCACCGGCTGACGGTCTTCGACGGTCACGCCCCCGGCACGTTCATGGTGCTGTTCACCGACGCCACCTCGGGCGTGACGACCTACGCCGCGAACCGGTCTGTGTCGGTGCCGGCACCCGACGCCGAGGGCCGCACGGAGATCGACTTCAACCGGGCCACGAACCTGCCCTGCGCGTACACCGCGTTCGCCACCTGCCCCCTGCCGCCCGAGGGCAACGCCATCCCGGTCGCGGTCGAGGCGGGCGAGCGCTACCCGTTCGAGACCGCCTGAGCGCCGACCGCCTCAGAACAGCGTCGCGTCCTCGGGTTCGGCGGCGGCGGGCGCCGCGTCCGGTTCGACGAGGGTGGCGTCGTCGTGGTCGATCTTGTTGACCCGCGAGGACACCGGCCGCAGCTCGAGCAACTCGCCGTGCGCCTCGTCCCACGGCTGCAACAGGTCGACCGGCGCCTTCTCCGCGGGGTCGAGCCAGCGTGACCAGGTCTCGTGGCCGAGGACGAGGGGCATCCGGTCGTGGATCCCGGCGAGTTCACCGGCGGACGGCGCGGTGATGATCGTGCAGGTGGTGAGGGTGGGGGCGTCGGGATCCCGCGGGTCGGACCAGAACTCGTAGAGACCGGCGAACGCCAGCGGGTGGCCGTCGCGCGGGACCATGTAGAACGCCTGCTTCGGCCCCGTGCCGGACGCCGGGCGCCGCCACTCGTACCACCCCTCGGCCGGGATCAACGCCCGCCGGGTGCCGAAGGCCTTGCGGAACGCGGGCTTGTCGGGCACCGACTCGACCCGTGCGTTGATCATCTTCGCGCCGATCGAGAGGTCCTTGGCCCAGCTCGGGACCAACCCCCACCGCATGGTGCGCAGCTGCCGGACCGGATCGCCCGCGGGCCGGCCCTCGGCGTCGCGCTGCCGGCGGTTGACCACCGCGCGGACGGTCATGGTCGGCGCGACGTTCCAGCTGTGCGGCGCGGGCTGCGTGTCCCCGTCGCCGGTGGCGTCGACCGCCTCGAACTCCCGCAGCAGGTCGGCATCCGACCGCACCGACACGTAGCGCCCGCACATGCCCCTGACGGTACTGAGCCGGTCCGACAACCCGCCGGGTCAGCGCGGGGTGCGACCCATCGTGAAGAACTCCGGGTTGGGCTGCATCCCGGTGAGGTGCGCCATCCGGTTCGACAGCGCGAACAGGGCCGCGATGGCGCCGATGTCCCAGATCTCGTCGTCGGAAAGCCCGGCGTCACGGGCGGCCTCGAGCTCGCCCGGGGTGCAGGAGGCGGGGTCGACCGCGAGGACGAGCGCGAGGTCGACGATCGCCCGTTCCCGGCGCGACAGTGCCGCCCCACCCGGATTGATCGCGACCCGGTCGGCCTTCTCGGGGTCCTTGCTGCGGATGCGCAGGATCGCGCCGTGCGCCACCACGCAGTAGGTGCAGTCGTTGGCCGCCGAGGTCGCCACCACGATGAGCTCGCGCTCGCCCTTCGAGAGTGCCTGGCTGTGCCCCGAACCGGCGGGGGACGGATCGGGGTCCATGAGCGCGTCGTGGTAGTCCAGGAAGGCCCGCAGCTCGGCCGGCCGGCGGGCCAGGGCCCGGAACACGTTCGGGACGAAGCCCGACTTCTCGGCGATGGGCCCGAGCCGCGCCCGGATGTCCTCGGGCATGTCCGCGAGCTCGACGTGCCCGAACCGGCTGACCTCGTGATCGTCGTCCACGGGCCCGACCGTACGGCCAGGTGGCGCGTTGCGCCGGTACGGGATGATGACGGGGTGACCTCGACGTCCCCGGCCTGGCCCGCGCCCCGCGCCACCGCACCCGTGCGGACCGGGATCACCCTGCCCGGGTCGAAGTCGCACACGGCCCGGGCGCTGGTGCTCGCCGCGATCGCGGACGGCCCCTCGACGATCCGGCACCCGTTGCGCGCCCGCGACACGTTGCTCATGGCCGACGGCCTGCGGGCCATGGGGGTCGGCGTCGTCGACCAGCCCGACGGCGGCTGGGCCGTCACGCCGGCGCCGTTGCACGCGGCAACGGTCGACGTCGGCTTGGCCGGCACCGTGATGCGGTTCCTGCCGCCCGTCGCGGCGTTCGCCCACGGCGACGTCCACGTCGACGGCGACCCGTACGCC
>CAXUNA010000512.1:0-3286 GCA_964252095.1 uncultured Jatrophihabitans sp.
GACCCGCCCCGCCCCGCTGCCACCGCGGCGCAACCAGGACCAGCTCACGCTGTTCTGACCGTGTCCGGCGGCCCGTTCACCACGGAAACGGTCGTTCACTTCCTCCGCGACAGCCGAAAGCGGAAATCTCTTGCCGGACAGTAACCCTTCCGGACAAAACCTCGTTGTCCCTTCCAAGGGCGGTCGGCGTCGTCGGGGGATGCGTCGGCCGCCCTCCTCCGTGCGATCACCGACCCGGGTCGCGGGCCGCGTCGACGCCACGTCCGAGGATCGTCACATCGGCGGGTTACCCGTCGGTAACCTCGCGTAAGGTCCGAGGGTCCGGTCTGCCTGCCTCCCTCAGCCGAGGAGTCGCGTTGCTGCTCCGCATCATCCTGTCGTTGGTGCTCGTCCTCCCGACCCTGGCGATCATCGGTCGCCGCGTGTACTGGCTCGTGCGCCTGGTGCGCAGCGGCCGGCCGGTCCTCGGCCGCACCGACAACCTCGGGGAACGGCTCCGCGACCAGGCCCGTGAGGTCTTCGGCCAGCGCAAGCTGCTGCAGTGGTCGGTGCCGGGCGTCGCGCACTTCGTGACGTTCTGGGGCTTCCTGATCCTCGGCATCACGATCGTCGAGACCGCGGGCGCGCTGTTCCTCGACCGCGACTTCGCCTTCTGGTTCTTCGGCCGGGCGCGGTGGCTGGGCTTCCTCGAGGACCTGTTCGCGGTCCTCGTGCTCGCAGGCCTCGCCGCCTTCGCGGTCATCCGGCTGCGGCACTCCCCGCAGCGGCAGCAGCGGGCTTCGCGGTTCTACGGCTCGCACACCCGCGCCGCGTGGGTCGTGCTCGGCATGATCACGCTCGTCATCCTGACGCTGTTCCTCTACCGGGGCGCGCAGTTCGACAACGGCACGCTGCCGTTCGGGCAGTCGCACTGGGCGTTCGCGTCCTGGATCGCAGGGCTCGTCCTGGGCGGCCCGTCGCACGGCAGCACCGAGGCGACCCGGCTCGCCGGCCAGACCCACTACATGGACGTGCTCGAGACGGTCGGCCTGCTCAGCCAGCTCGGCGTGGTCCTGATCTTCGGTGTCATCGTCGTCTACTCCAAGCACCTGCACATCGCGCTGGCGCCGCTGAACGTCGCGACCAAGCGCGAGCCGAACGCGCTCGGCCCGCTGCTGCCGGTCACCGACAACGCCGGCAAGGCCATCGACTTCGGCGACGTCGAGAACCTGTCCGAGGACCAGGTGTTCGGCCGCGGCAAGATCGAGGACTTCACCTGGAAGGGCTACCTCGACTTCTCCACCTGCACCGAGTGCGGCCGCTGCCAGAGCCAGTGCCCCGCGTGGAACACCGGCAAGCCGCTCTCGCCGAAGCTGCTGATCATGGACCTGCGCGACCACCTGTTCGCGAAGGCGCCGTACATCCTCGGCAACATGCACTCCGAGGCCGAGGCGGGCGTCAAGGACAACGCGCTCACCGGCATCGACGAGGGCGGGCCCGAGTCGGCCCAGCACGGCGTCCCGGAGTCCGGCTTCGGGCGCCACACCGGTTCCGACCCGATCCAGTTCGAGCGGCCGCTGGTCGGCGACCTCGCGAGCCTGGGCGTCATCGACCCCGACGTGCTGTGGTCGTGCACCACCTGCGGCGCGTGCGTCGAGCAGTGCCCGGTCGACATCGAGCACGTCGACCACATCACCGACATGCGCCGCTACCAGGTGCTGGTCGAGTCGTCGTTCCCGTCCGAGGCGGGTTCGATGCTGCGCAACATCGAGAACAAGGGCAACCCGTGGGGGCTCAACCAGCGCACCCGCGAGGATTGGTTCAAGGACGTCTCGTTCGACGTCCCGAAGGTCAACCCGGGTGAGCCGTTGCCCGCCGACGTCGAGTACCTCTACTGGGTCGGCTGCGCCGGCGGGCTCGAGGACCGCGCCAAGAAGGTCACTGTCGCGTTCGCCGAACTGCTCAACACCGCGGGAGTCAACTTCGCGGTGCTCGGCTCGGAGGAGTCGTGCACCGGTGACCCGGCCCGCCGCCTCGGCAACGAGTTCGTGTACCAGATGCAGGCGATGCAGAACGTCGAGATCCTCAACAGCATCACGCCCGAGGGCACGAAGCTGAAGATCGTCGCGACCTGCCCGCACTGCTTCAACACCCTGGGCCGGGAGTACCCGCAGATCGGCGGGGACTACGAGGTCGTCCACCACACGCAGTTGCTGGCCAAGCTCGTCGAGGACGGCCATCTCACGCCGGTCGAGCCGGTCGACAAGAAGGTCACGTACCACGACCCCTGCTACCTCGGCCGCCACAACAAGGTCTACACACCGCCGCGTGACGTCCTCGGATCCATCCCCGCGCTCCGCTCGGAGGAGATGCACCGCTGCAAGGAGCGGGGCTTCTGCTGCGGCGCCGGCGGCGCGCGGTTCTGGATGGAGGAGAAGATCGGTAAGCGGGTCAACGTCGAGCGCACCGACGAGGCGCTCGGGCTCGACCCCGACCTGATCTCCACCGCGTGCCCGTTCTGCATGGTGATGCTGTCCGACGCGGTCACCGCGAAGAAGCAGGAGGGCGAGGCCCGCGAGGACGTCGCCGTCCTCGACGTCGCCCAGATCCTGCAGCAGTCGCTGGCCAAGCCCGCGGCCGCTGCACCGGAACCGGAGCCCGCACCGGCGTCGTGAGTTCCGATGCACCGTTGCACCGCAGCCGGGTCGAGGATCTCGACCCGGCTGTGCTGTACGCCGTGCTGAAGCTGCGCGTCGACGTGTTCGTGGTGGAGCAGGAGTGCGCCTATCCCGAACTCGACGGTCGCGACCTCGAACCGGGTGCGGTGTTGCACTGGGCAACGGACCCGGACGGGGGTGTGGCCGGGACCCTGCGCGTGCTGCGCGACCCGACCGGCGACGCGCGGATCGGCCGGGTCGCCACCGCCCCGTCCGCCCGAGGGGCAGGTCTCGCCGCGCAGCTGATGGCTGCCGCGGTGGCGTCGGTCGAACCCGGCGTCGACATCGTGCTCGACGCCCAGAGCCACCTCGCCGGGTGGTACGCCCGGTTCGGGTTCGCCGTCGACGGCCCGGAGTTCGTCGAGGACGGCATCCCGCACGTGCCGATGCGCCGCACCACGCCCGCGACGACCTGACCGCGGCGACCTGACCGCGACGCCGCCCCGCAACGCACGTCTGGGACCCCGCGGGCCCGGGCCGGACACCCGCCGCCTCCCGGCCGCGCGCACCGGGCAGGCTGGGAAGGTGACCACACCCGACCTCGACGCCCTGCTGGTCGACCTGCTCGCCCGGATCGGCGCGGTCGAGGC
>CAXUNA010000513.1:0-3275 GCA_964252095.1 uncultured Jatrophihabitans sp.
ACTGCCGCCGACCGCCGCACGGTCACTCTGCGTGGTCGCCACCAGCCGGCGACCTGGCCCTCGGCGAGGGCGGCGCTCCACCCGGCGAGCAGCGGGCTGACCGCGACGGCGAGCACCGCAGAGGCGACAACCGTCGTCCAGCTGACGTGGGTCAGGTCGGTCATAGGGCTCAGCGAGGCCCGAGCAGATGGGCGCGCCAGCGGCGCAGCGCGGAGTCCATCCGGGCGTCGCGGATGTGTCGTCCGGGGGTAGCCGCCCGCCACCAGATCAGACCAACCCAAGCGCCGACCAGCAGCACCAGGCAGCGGTAGATGACACCTCCGACGGTCGACAGCGACTCGGCGGTGACCATCCACGCGACGGCGGTGATGCCGACGAACGTCACCATCGAGGACCGCACGATGACCCCACCGACGGTCAGCGCGGCGGACCCGGCGAGCACCGCGACCCACAACGCGGCGCGGGCCGGGGAGGCGGTCGCGGCGTGCAACGGCAACGCGCCAACAACAGCGGTGACGGCCAAGAACAGCAGCAGGTAGACCCGCAGCCACCGCCGTGCCGCCTCACCGAGGCGGGGGGCTTTGAAGCCGGGCAGCCGGGTGAGCGGCAGGTCGGCGAACATCGCCGCCCGGTCCCGGTAGACCAGCACCGTCGGGTACTGCCCTTGGACCGCGGCCGCGAGCTCGTCGCTGACCCGGGGCCCGAGCCAGATGGCCTCGATCTTGGCCTCATGGACGCGGGCGCCGCGGGTGCCTGCCTCCATCGCGCCGTGGACGGCGACAACGGCCATCACCTGCCGGGCCGGTGCCTGGGCCAGCGCGTAGGCGGGGTCGGCGTAGACGTAGAAGCCGCAGCGGCAGTCCGGGTCCGGAGGGGTGTGCGAGCGGCCCCGCCCGCACGTCGCGTTGTTCCAGCCCGGCGTCCAGGCCGTCGCGGTGTTCACCGGGAACAGCCGCCCGTCGGCGCCGACCCGGAAGGTGCGGACCATGCGGGCGTCGCCGACGCCAACGACCTCGGCGTTCCGGCTGCTGCTTACCACGGCCGGCCGGCCGGTAGCCCCAGCGTGGCCCAGCCCAGGGCGTCCTCACCCAGGGCCCCCACGCCTGAGAGCCTGGCCCCAGGCCCGGTCACGGCTGCGACGGCTCGGGCGTCCGCGCTGGCTCGCGCTGCGGCGGTTGTTCCGGGGCCTTCTGTGGGGGCCGCTCGGGTGCTTGCGCGGGCTCGGACGGCAGGACCTCGATGCGGCGGCGTTTGCGTCCCAGGTTGCCCATGCTGCTCACTCTCCTTCGATCGGCGAACGGTGGTCGGTGCGCGGGTGGCGGTGTGGCTCAGCTGGCTCGCCGGTTGCGCCGACAGATGATCTGGTAGGTGTGCGGCGGCAGGTCTTCCTCGACCTCGGCGTCGTGGTTGGCCATGATCCGCTGCAGGTAGGCGTCGCCCTCAGCCCAGTTGCCCAACGCGTCGCACGCCGTCATGAGGTTCATCAGCGGGGTGTCCTCGCTGCTGCCAGCCCGCAGCGCCACCTGGGCCGCGGCGGCCGCTCGTTCCGGCTCACCGGCGCCGAGGTGGTGGGTCGCAACGGTGTTCGCGGTGTCGGCGATCATGCCCGACAGGTAGTGGTCCAGCGGGTTCTCGGCCAGCCACGAGTACCCGCCTGGGCGGCGGACGTCGAACGGGATACCGATCACCAGCTCGAGTGCTGCCCACAGGTCGGCGATGCCGTCCGCGCCCCGCGCCAACCCCCGCAGCCGCAGCCGCCTGAACAGTTCGGCGTCGACGAGCGCGTCGACGATCTCGTACCGGGCCATGCCGCCGGTCGCCGACGTCGTCGTCCCCTTGGGGAGGTACTCCTTGCCGTCGGGGTCCTCCCCGAGCCACTTTCGCACGATCATCACGGCTTGCCGGACCTTCGTCTTGCCGGCGATGTCGGGCTCACCGGGCCACAGGTCGGTGCCGAACCGCTCGGCCGACACCCCTGTCGGCCGAGTCGCCAGGTACGCCACGACCTCGGTGTTCCAGGCCAGCCGCGGGCTCTGCGTCGGTAGCGGACCTTGCGCAGTCACCACGACCGGTCCGAGCAGCCGCACCTTTGGACGGGTGCACTCCGGGTCACGCCAGGCGGCCAGGTCGGCGTCCAAGCCGGGGTCGGCGTCCTCGATGCGACGGCGGATCTTCTCGGTCACCTGCGGGGCGAGCGCGTCGACGTCGTCCTCGGTCACCGCGGTGTGCTCGAGGTAGGTCCGCTTGGGCAGCGGCAGCACCGAGTTCGTCATCCACGGCGTCGACTCAGCCAGGTGCGACACCAGAATGTCGGCGGCACCACCGGCCACCACTGTTCCCAGCGGCGCCTGTCGCTGCTGCGTCGGCATCGGGTCGAACGTCGCGCCCAGGCCCGAGTCGAGGTCCCGGTCGAGGTCTCGGTCGAGGTCCCGGTCGAGGTCCGCGTCGAGGTCCCGGTCGATGTCGGTCAGGACCTCGCGGCGCAGCCCGCCGGCGGCGTCGGCGTAGGCCTCCCACGGCTTCTGTCCCGGCGACGCCGGGACGGGCCGGTCCTGGGTGGTCGCGGCCAATGCCAGCAGCTGTGCGAGGTCGGCGGCCTCGTCGGCGGGGATCTGTTGGGCGATCAGCTCGACGTCCAGCGCCGGGATCCGCAACGTGCCGTGCTCGTCGATCGTCAGCTGCCAGCGGGTGCCGTCGGCGTGGTCGGGGTCATCGGCGAGCACCAACGCCACCGCGGTGCGGGAACGCTGCTCGCGCATCGCGCTCAGCAGCTCGTCGAGTCCGACGGTGTCCTCGGCCAGGTGCGGCGCGATCAGCAGCACGTGCGGCGCCCACGCGTCGCCCATGACGTCGTGCAGACGGCCGGTGAGCAGATCGACCTCGGCGCCGTCGAGGACGTTGTGCACGGAGTCCAGTTGATGGTGCAGCGACGCGATCGCCTTCGTGACGTCCTCGGTGTACGTCAACCGGTCGGGGTTGATCTCGGCCATCTCCCGGCCGAACCCGACGAGGGTCACCTGCAGCATCTCCGACCACGCGTTGTGGGCGAGCTCGGCGGCCAGGAACCGGGCCAGGTTCAGGCACCGCTCCGGATCACCGGACAGCGACATCGCCGCGACTCGTTCCAGATCCAGCAGCCAGTGCTCGCCCTTGGCGGTGTAGCCGACGCTCGCCAGCGTCGGGAACGGGGCGAAGTGGTACTGCCGGTCGGCCGGGTCGTAGGGCAGCGTGTCCTCACGGCTGACCGCCCACCGGGTCGCGGCCTTGTCCGCGAC